>NZ_JAHBDI010000076.1:0-1327 GCF_019956275.1 Pseudomonas sp. GL-RE-26 | reverse complement strand
TTTTTTATGCGTCTGGCTCGGGCACTGGAACTGACCCACAACTTCGTCTCGACTCCCAATTCCCTCGAGGGATTGGACTCGTTGCTTGATCCATCGCTGGTCGAACAGGCCTTGGAACAAGCCGGTGTCGCTACCTTGCGCAAGCGGCGCTTACCCTTGGAAATGATGCTTTGGTGCGTCATCTCCATGGCGTTTTTCCGGCGCATGTCGGCGTGGGATGTGGTCAGTCGCATGAACATCATGCTGCCCGGGCAACGCCCGCTGGTCGCGCCCAGCGCCGTAGTCCAGGCCCGTCAGCGATTGGGCAGCGAGGCGGTACGACAGGTCTTCGATCTGACGCAGAAAAGCTGGCATGAAGCGGCTGGCCATCCGACCTGGGCCGGGTTGCGTTTGCTGGGGGTCGACGGCGTCGTCTGGCGAACGCCCGATACACCCGAAAACCGTGCACGTTACGACTCCGCCAGCAACCAGCATGGCGATACCGGTTTTCCTCAGGTACGCATGGTCTGCCAAATGGAGCTGACCAGCCATTTGCTGATCGGCAGCGCTTTTGACGGCTATCGCAGCAACGAAATGAAACTGGCGGAACAACTGATCGAAAACACGCCCGATCACTCGTTGACGCTGTTCGATCGTGGCTTTTACTCCTTGGGCTTGCTGCATCAGTGGCAGCAAGCAGGCACCGAGCGGCATTGGCTGATGCCACTGAAAAAAGGCGCGCAGTACGAAGTGGTTCAGCGTTTGGGGCGCCAGGATGCTGTTGTCTTGTTAAGCACTTCGCCGCAAGCCCGCAAACAATGGCCGGGGCTACCCGAGCGCCTGACCGCGCGACTCCTGAGCAAAACCGTCAAGGGCAAGGTTTGTCAGATTCTGACGTCAATGGCCGACCCGCTGCGCTTCCCGCCCGACGAAATTGTCGACCTGTACAGCCAGCGATGGGAGATCGAATTAGGGTTTCGAGAGATGAAACAGACTCTGCTCAACAGTAGCTATACGCTGCGTAGCAAGACACCCGAGATGATCGAGCAGGAACTGTGGGGTGTGTTGCTGGGCTACAACTTGTTGCGCTATCAGATGGTGGAAATGAGTCGTCACTGTCCAGGTATTTACCCGTGTGAAATGAGCTTTAGCGCGTGTACCTGGGCGATTTTAGGGTTTATCAACAGTGTCTCGGCAGACCGCTCCGGGAACATCCCCAAGTACCTGGCCGAGCTTCATGCCTCAGCCCCGCACTATGTCCTGCCTCATCGGCGAGAGGAGCGTATTTATCCTCGCGCCATCCGGCTCAAATCACCGAAGTATCCGATCAGAAATAAAAATGCCAGTC
>NZ_JAHBDI010000075.1:0-1333 GCF_019956275.1 Pseudomonas sp. GL-RE-26 | reverse complement strand
CGGTCATTTGGCAGGAGACTGCCTACCCCAAGGAAATCCAATGACCGAGCCAAAATCCAAGCGCGCCAAACGAGTCAAACCTGATCCTGAACTGGTTAAATTGGCCGACAGCCTGCTGAGCAATTACAAAAAGCCCGAAGACCTCATCGGTGAAAACGGCCTGCTCAAACAGCTCACCAAGATGCTGGTCGAGCGGGCCCTTGAAGCCGAAATGACCGAACACCTGGGGCATGACAAAAGCGCAGCGATCACCAACGCTGCCGCCAATGCGCGCAACGGTCACAGCGGTAAAACCCTGAAGGGCGACTTCGGCGAACTGCCGCTCGACATCCCTCGCGACCGTCAGGCCTCCTTCGAGCCGCAGTTGGTCGCCAAGCATCAAACCCGCTGGACAGGCTTCGATGACAAGGTCATTTCTCTCTACGCGCGCGGTTTGAGTGTCAGAGAAATCCAGGCGCACTTGCAGGAAATGTACGGCACAGAGGTCTCTCCCAGCCTGATCTCGGCCATTACCGACGCGGTGAGTGACGAGGTCAAGCTGTGGCAAGCCAGGCCGCTGGACGTGCTGTACCCGATCCTCTATCTGGACTGCATTCACGTCAAAGTGCGTGACGCTGGTGCCGTGCGCAACAAGGCGGTTTATCTGGCTATCGGCGTTAACATGGCCGGTCACAAGGAAGTGCTGGGTCTGTGGATCGCCCAAACCGAAGGCGCCAAATTCTGGCTGCAGGTGGTGACCGAACTCAAGAATCGTGGCGTGCAGGACATCTTCATCGCCTGCGTGGACGGCCTCAAGGGCTTCCCTGAGGCCATTGAAACGGTCTACCCGAAAGCCGTCGTTCAGCTGTGTATCGTGCACATGGTGCGCAACAGCCTGAATTTCGTGTCGTGGAAAAAACAGCGGGAAGTGGCGGCTGACCTCAAGTTGATTTACACCTCGACCACCGCCGAATTGGCAGAACAACGACTCTGCGAATTTGAAGCCAAATGGGACGCTGAGTACCAGTCGATCAGCCTGTCATGGCGGCGAAACTGGGCTCGAGTGATCCCGTTTTTTGATTATCCAGCCGAGATTCGCAAGGTGATTTACACCACCAACGCCATCGAATCGATCAACATGAGCCTGCGCAAAGTGATCAAAACGCGCGCCTCATTTCCGACCGATGACGCGGTGATGAAACTGTTTTATCTGGCCCTAAACAACATCAGCAAGAAGTGGACGATGCCGATCCGGGACTGGAAAGCGGCCTTGAATCGCTTCAGTATCCAGTTCGAAGATCGTCTGTTAACGGTTTAATAAAAATCCCGTTTACACAAAATCTAGGACACCCTC
>NZ_JAHBDI010000074.1:0-1472 GCF_019956275.1 Pseudomonas sp. GL-RE-26 | reverse complement strand
GGCCCGGCGTTTCCCGTGAGCCTTGGCTTCAACCCGATCAATACCCTGGACTCCGGCTATGGCCTGGGCTGGAACCTCAATCTCACGCAGTTCACCCCCCATGACAGCATCCTGGCCCTGAGCACCGGGGAGACGTACAAGGTCACCGGTAGCGGCGCCACCCCGGACATCAAGGAAAAGAAACTCGACAGCTTCCATTTCGAAAACCTGGGCAATGACCGCTACCGCGTGCTGCACAAGTCCGGGCTGGTCGAGGTGCTGCAGGTTGGCGGCAGCAGCAATGACCGGGTGGCCTTGCCCGTCGAGATCTACTCGGCGAGCGGCCATCTCATCACACTGGTGTATGCGTCTTTTCGCGGTGGCCAGCGCCTGCAAAGCATCAGCGATGCCCAGGGCGAATTGCTGCGCATCAACCGCCCCAACGATACCCGGGTGGAAGTGCTCGCCCGCCCCAACGACGGCCCCGGCGGCGGTCCGCTGGCGCGTTACGAAATGAACCTCAACGCCAGCGGCTGGGTCACCAGCGTCGTCTTGCCCACCGCCGACAAAGCGTCCTGGCGCTTTGCTTATGGCAACGGGCCGATCCGCGGCATTCTGTGCCTGCACGAAGTCAAGACGCCGGTCGGCGGTCGGGAAACCATCGACTACAGCGACACCGGGCACCCTTATCCCGGCGGTATCAGCCGTCCCAACCTGCCACGGGTCACCCGCCATCGCAGCTACCCCGGCTTCGACCAGCCGACGATCCAGGTCGACTACAGCTACACGGCCCGTAATTTCCTCGGGGCCGGGGCCAGCGTCAGTTGGGAAGACGGCATGGACCCGTTGTACAAGGTGGCGTCCAGCTATGAGTACGGCTGCGTCGCCAGCCTGATGGATGGCACCACGGTGGTCCGCCAGGTCGAGCGCACCTTCAACCGTTTCCACTTGCTGACCGAAGAAAAAACCACCCAGCAACAGTGCGTCAAACGGATCAAGACCGAGTACTACGCCCAGGACATCCCGTTCGAGCAGCAGGTCGCGCAATTCCAGTTGCCAAGGAAAGTCACCACCAGCTGGGAGATGGCCAACGACGCCACCCAGTACCGCGACGAAGTCGCCCTGACCGCCTACGACGGGTATGGCAACCAGACCGAACAGGTCGAGCCCAACGGCATCAAGACCACCTACACCTACTACCCCAAGGCGGGCGAGGACGGTTGCCCGCCAGACCGTTTTGTGCGCAACCTCAAAGACACCGTGATGACGCCTTCGCCCGACGGCGCGGCGGGTGCCCCGACGCTGCGCACGCGCTTGCGCTACGCCGCGCACAAGCCGTTGACCGGCAGCGGCCTGCAAGACTGGCTGGCGATCGAGAGCGAGACCCTGGTGCACCTCGATGGCAGCAACGAAACGCTCCTGCAAGAGACCCGGCGCAGCTACCACGAACTGCCCGGCGATGCGTTCCTGCACGGCCGCCCGGTCACTCAGCA
>NZ_JAHBDI010000072.1:0-2260 GCF_019956275.1 Pseudomonas sp. GL-RE-26 | reverse complement strand
CCTATAACCCCTTGCGGTCGGACAAGGCACTGAATTTAGCAATCCTGCGCCACCCGCGGAAGGCGAGGACTCTGTCGGTTACTACGAACTGGCCATCTCGGCCCTTCCTCCAGACGGCAGTTTCAAGAGCACAACGGGCATCTTTAGGGGAGTCCTGTCGCTGACCTTCGAGGTGCGTTACCCCGTAAAAGGTGCCAAGGTGGATGGCTCTACAGTGGCTCCGTTCAATGTTTACCCAGGTGAACCAAAATTGTTGAAAGGGAAGTCGGTAACGATACCTGACCAGCCTTCTTGTTAAGTGTTTTTATGAAAATACAGTCTTGCAAATTCATTATTTTGACTTAAGTCCGTTGTAGAACTCGAGCGCAATCTCCTTGGAAATTTCCATTTTTTGCCGAAACTTGCTAGGGCGCAAAGAATGATCTTCATTGTACTTGGAGTCTATTCCAGCGCCGAAAGCTTCTTCTCTCTGGATCATTTCGTTTAGTGCCTTAACCAGTGCGCCATCGCTAGTGGCAATCTTATGCGCGCCGACGTAACCATCTACGAGTGTCTCGGCGTATCCATGAATCTCGCAGTTATGATAAAGATAGAGTTTCATGATGCAGGCAAATGAATGGGCGAAAGATTTTTTTGCTCCACTTGGCAGTGCTGAGTTGCAGCCATAAATTTTTATCTTCCCGGCAAAATTTTTATTCAGCAGGACTTCATCTTTCAACTCTTTGGCCAGGGCAAAGGCGGTGATGGACTCGCTGCTAGCAGAACTTTCGTTGGACAGACTCATGCTTCCTGGAGCGCAATGACCAAAAATGTAGATTGTCTCGTTTGGGCCTATGCAACTTTCCAAGCGTTCTTTAAGCCTTTTTTTCGAAGGTTTGTCGAATGTAAAGAACTCATAGTCGGCCAAATCGGTCCTGTCTTTGTTGGCATCAATTTTTGACCGCCTTGCTTTTCGCCAGTTTTCTCTCGTATTTGTCCACTGTCTGGACTGCCCCGAAAAAGGGCATATCACGATTCGTGAGTGTTTACTGGCGTTGCTGTCATCGCACATATCGTTCCTTCCATTGAATAGATCTCCTACCGAAAAGATTCTAGCCAAGCCTGAGGATTTGGCACGTTGTACCTTTCGCGCAAATCTATCCTTGCGGGTGGAAAGCAAGCGTGTTGAGCAAGCCCGCTCCCACAGTTCGTTATGCCGCGCCGTCGAGGAATTGCTCGGCGTAGTGGCAAGCCACCTGGCGGCCGGCGAGCAGGCGCAGGGCCGGCTCTTCAGTGCTGCAACGCTCGGTGGCATATGGGCAGCGCTTGTGGAAGGCACAGCCGGACGGTGGGTTCAGCGGGTTGGGCAATTCGCCGACGATCTTGATTTTCGGCTTGTTCGGATCCGGGTGGATGGCCGGCGTCGCCGACAACAGCGCTTGGGTGTAGGGGTGCAGAGGACGGGAGTAAATGTCCTCTTTCGTGCCCATTTCCACCGGGCGCCCGAGGTACATCACCATCACATGGTCGGCCACGTGGCGTACCACCGCCAGGTTGTGGGAGATGAACACGTAGGCGGTGTTGAACTCTTGCTGCAAATCCATGAACAGGTTGAGCACCTGCGCCTGAATCGACACGTCCAGCGCCGAAGTCGGTTCGTCCGCCACCAGCACTTTCGGTTGCAGCATCATCGCGCGGGCCAGGGCGATCCGCTGGCGCTGACCGCCGGAGAACATGTGCGGATAACGCTGGTAGTGCTCGGGCCGCAAGCCCACCTGCTTCATCATCGCCTGGACTTTTTCGCGACGTTCCGCGGCGCTCAGGTTGGTGTTGATCAGCAGCGGCTCGGCGAGCTGATCACCGACTTTCTGCCGTGGGTTCAGCGAGGCGTACGGGCTCTGGAACACCATCTGCACGTCTTTGCGCAGTTGCTTGCGCTGGGCCTTGTCGGCGCCGGCGACTTCCTGTCCGGCGATTTTCAAGGAGCCGGACGACGGCTCTTCGATCAGGGTCAAGGCACGGGCCAGGGTGGATTTGCCGCAACCCGACTCGCCGACGACCGCGAGGGTCTTGCCGGCTTCCAGTTCGAACGACACGCCGTTGAGGGCGCGCACGGTGGCGTGCCCCTTGAACAGGCCACGGGACACCTCGTAATGACGGGTCAGGTCGCGGGCGGTAAGAACGACGGCCATTACGCCACCTCCTGGTTCAGCGGGTAGAAGCAGCGAGCGAGGCTGTTGCTTTTCTGGTCAAGGGCCGGACGTTGTTGACGGCAGTTGTC
>NZ_JAHBDI010000071.1:0-2884 GCF_019956275.1 Pseudomonas sp. GL-RE-26 | reverse complement strand
ATCCCCCCCCTTTCTCGCCGGGGCAACCATTCCCCACTATTGGGGAAAATTCCCCCGAGGTTTCGATCACAGCGGCGCATCCGCGGGCAACCCCTGCAAACGCCGATACTGGTTCAGCACGTTGGGCACATAACGCTGGGTCTCGGCGAACGGAGGGACCACGTTGCCCCGGCTGAGCACCGCTTGCGGGCCGGCGTTATAGGCCGCTACGGCGAGGCGGATATCGTTGTCGAACATCGTCATCAAGCGCTTGAGATAGCGGGCGCCGCCCTGGATGTTGGCCTTGGGGTCGTAGACGTTGGTCACTCCCATTTCGCGGGCGGTGTCGGGCATCAGTTGCATCAGCCCGCGAGCGCCCTTGGGTGAGGTGGCGCGGGCGTTGTAGCTGGATTCGGTCTTGATTACTGCGTGCAGCAGCGCCGCCGGCAGTTCGTTGGCCTTGGCCGCCGCCGCCACCAACTCGGCATAGGGTTGCGCGGCGATCATCTGCGGTTGCTGATCGAGGCTGACCACCGCCGCATCGGGCTCATGAATCACCCGCTCATAGTGGCGTCCCGGGCGGTGGACATTGGACAGGACGTAGCTGCCATTGGCGTCCACGGAAACAAACACATCGGCCTGTGCGGCACCGGCCAACACAAGAAGACCCAGCAATCCGGTGGTGAGTGTTTTCATTGTTATACCTCCCCTTCCGGCCCCGAAAATTGGGGGAATTGCCCCAATGGCCAGTCGTGCACCAGCCATACGCAAGCACTGTGCCGTAAGCGAGAAGGCCCGTAATACGGGGGGTGTGCCAGGGTCGGCAATCGTGAGCATGGCAATTGCATGCTGTTACATAGCAACTACATAGCAACTACATGGCAACTACATGGCAACTCTGCTGCCGACTGTTATGAGGTCATCATGAATCAGCGACTGTGTTATGCCCGGCGAACCCAAAGCGGGTTCACCTTGCTCGAACTGTTGGTGGTGCTGGTGGTATTGGGGCTATTGGCCGGCATCGTGGCGCCGAAGTATTTCGCCCAACTGGGCCGTTCCGAAGTGAAAGTGGCCAAGGCGCAGATAGAAGGCTTGAGCAAAGCCCTGGACCTTTACCGCCTGGAGGTCGGCCATTACCCATCGACCGAACAAGGCTTGCAGGCGCTGGTCACCGCCCCCGCCGACGAACCGCGCTGGACCGGCCCGTACCTGCAGAAAAAACTCCCGCAAGACCCCTGGGGCCGCAACTACAGCTATCGCTATCCAGGTGAAAACAGCGAGTACGACCTGTTGTCCATGGGCAAGGACGGGCAGCCTGGTGGCGAAGGCGAGAACGCCGAAGTCACCAACTGGAACTGACGGGAATGGCGACCATGCGCTTTCATCTCAAGGCCGTCGGCAAGGCCGGTGTGGTCTCGATGACCGTCGAGGCACCGGGGCACACCGAAGCCAGGCGCATCGCCGAAGACCAGGGCCTGCGGGTGGTCAGCCTGCACGCCGAGCGCCATTGGCGCGCGTTGCGCCTGCACAAGCGCGAGACGTTCAACCTGGTGTTGTTCAGCCAGGAACTGACCACCTTGCTCAACGCCGGCCTGCCGTTGATCGATGCGCTGGAAAGCCTGGCGGAAAAGGAAACCGCGCCACAAGCGCGCAAAACCTTGAGTGAACTGGTGCGCCTGCTTTACGAGGGCAAATCGTTTTCCCAGGCCTTGAGCCAGCTGTCGGCGGTTTTCCCGCCGCTGTACGTAGCGCTGGTGCAGTCCAGCGAAAAGACCGGTGCCGTGGGCGATGCCCTGGGCCGCTATGTCAGCTATCGCCAGCGCATGGACGAGGTTCGCCAGAAGATCATCAGCGCTTCGATCTACCCCTTGCTGTTGCTGGTGGTGGGCGGTGGCGTGGTTTTGTTTTTGATGGGGTATGTCGTACCGCGCTTCAGCCTGGTGTTTGAAGGGCTGGGGTCGAACCTGCCATGGATGTCGCAGATCCTGATGAGCAGCGGCATGTTCCTGCACGCCCACCAGGGCGAATTCTTCGGGGGCTTGCTGGCCATCATCGTCGCCCTCACCCTGCTCCAGCGCCAGCCAGCCTTTCGTCGGGGGCTGGACCGCCTGATCGAAAAACTCCCCGCGGTGCACCAGCGCATCTTCATGTATGAGCTGGCGCGCTTCTACCGTTCGCTGGGGATTCTGCTGCAAGGCGGCATTCCCCTGGTCACTGCCATGGGCATGGTCCGTGGCCTGCTCAGCGTCGCCTCCCGCACGCGCCTGGACCAGGCCTGCGACCGGGTGCGCGAGGGGCAATCACTCTCTACCGCGCTGGAGCTCAATCACCTGGTGACCCCCGTGTCCCTGCGCCTGCTGCGTGCCGGCGAACAGTCCGGCAACCTCGGGCAGATGATGGAGCGCAGTGCCGACTTCTACGACGAAGAAATCAGCCGCTGGATCGAATGGTTCGTGCGGCTGTTCGAACCCTTGCTCATGACCTTCATCGGCCTGTTGATCGGGGTGATCGTGATCCTGATGTACATCCCGATTTTTGAACTGGCCTCGAGCATTCACTGACCCTTTGGAGCTGCCCCATTAGAAGCGGATCCGGCCGTACGTCGCATTCTTTTTCAACGTTCCAGCCGAATAAATCGGTTCGTTGAACTGTTCATCTAGTTCCCACGGGAAAAAAAAGCAGCACATTGCAAAGTTCATCAACGTTCCAATCTGAATAAAAAGACGGAGAACGACATGCTCATCAATAAGCTTTTACTGGCAGTAGCTATTGGCGCGGTTCTGTCGGCGTCTACCGTATTGATTCCGGACAGCCTGTCCGGAGTTTCCAGTGCTCAGGCCAAGGACGGGGGTAGTGGCGGCGGTGGTGGCGGAAGTGGTGGTGGCGGTGGTGGCAGCGGCGGAGG
>NZ_JAHBDI010000070.1:0-2929 GCF_019956275.1 Pseudomonas sp. GL-RE-26 | reverse complement strand
CATCCGTAGTGCATGGGTTTACTCTATAAGATCACGCAGGAGATTTGACGTGCACATTGGTGTTCCTCTCGAAACCCAGACCGGTGAAACACGGGTTGCTGCAACCCCGGAAACCATCAAGAAGCTGATCGGCCAGGGCCATAAGGTCACTGTTCAAAGCGGCGCCGGCATTAATGCCAGCGTTGTCGACAGTGCCTATGAAGCGGCAGGCGCAACCATTGGCGGCGCCAATGACGCGTTTGGTGCAGAGCTGATTTTGAAGGTGGTCGCCCCCAGCGACAGCGAGCTGGCGCTGATTAAAAGCGGCACCGTTGTAGTGGGGATGCTCAACCCGTTCAGCAACGAAACCATCGCCAAAATGGCCGAATGCGGCATTACCGCCTTTGCCCTGGAGGCTGCGCCTCGCACCTCCCGCGCCCAAAGCCTGGATGTGCTGTCCTCGCAAGCCAACATCGCCGGCTATAAAGCCGTGTTGCTGGCCGCTCACCACTACCCGCGTTTCATGCCGATGCTGATGACTGCTGCAGGCACCGTGAAAGCAGCCCGCGTGCTGATCCTCGGTGCCGGTGTGGCCGGCCTGCAGGCCATCGCTACGGCGAAACGCCTGGGGGCGGTGATCGAAGCGTCTGACGTGCGTCCTGCGGTAAAAGAGCAGATCGAATCCCTGGGCGCCAAGTTCGTCGACGTGCCGTACGAGACCGACGAAGAGCGTGAATGCGCCGTCGGTGTCGGCGGTTACGCCCGCCCGATGCCGGCCAGCTGGATGCAGCGCCAGGCCGCGGCCGTGCACGAACGCGCCAAGCAGGCTGACATCGTGATCACCACTGCGCTGATTCCCGGTCGCAAGGCACCGACGCTGCTCAGCGCGGAAACCGTGGCCCAGATGAAGCCGGGTTCGGTGGTCATCGACCTCGCGGCAGCCCAGGGCGGCAACTGCCCGCTGACCGTGGCCGACCAGGTGGTCGTCGAAAATGGCGTGACCATCGTTGGCCCGACCAACCTGGCCAGCGCCGTGGCGGCTGACGCTTCGGCGCTGTACGCCCGCAACCTGCTGGATTTCATGAAACTGTTGTTCGATAAAGAAGGACAACTGGTGATCAACCTTGAAGACGATATCGTCGCCGCGTGCCTGATGTGCCGCGACGGCCAGATCGTGCGCAAGAACGGCTGAGGATAAAAACAATGGAAGACATGCTGATCTCTCACGGTATCTACAACCTGATCATCTTCGTGCTGGCTATCTATGTCGGCTACCACGTGGTCTGGAACGTCACACCTGCACTGCACACGCCACTGATGGCCGTGACCAACGCCATCTCGGCCATTGTGATCGTCGGCGCCATGCTCGCCGCCGCCCTCACCGTGACTCCGCTGGGCAAGACCATGGGCACCCTGGCCGTGGCCCTGGCCGCGGTCAACGTGTTTGGTGGCTTCCTGGTGACCCGCCGCATGCTGGAAATGTTCAAGAAGAAAGCGGCCAAAGCTCCGGCTGCCAAGGCCGCAGCAGTCAAGGCCGAGGTGCAGCAAGCATGAGCATGAACCTGGTTACGTCCCTGTATTTGATCGCCTCGGTCTGCTTCATCCAGGCGCTCAAGGGCCTCTCGCACCCCACCACGTCGCGCCGCGGCAACCTGTTCGGCATGCTCGGCATGGGCCTGGCGATCCTCACCACGGTCGGCCTGATTTATAAACTAGGTGCCGAGCTGGCCCAGGACGGTATCGTCTACGTGATCGTCGGCCTGCTGATCGGCGGCACCGCCGGTTCGATCATGGCCAAACGCGTTGAAATGACCAAGATGCCCGAACTGGTCGCCTTCATGCACAGCATGATCGGCCTGGCGGCGGTGTTCATCGCCGTGGCTGCCGTGGTCGAGCCGCAGTCGCTGGGTATCGTCCAGCAACTCGGTGACGCGATCCCGGCCGGTAACCGCCTGGAACTGTTCCTCGGTGCCGCCATCGGTGCAATCACCTTCTCCGGCTCGGTCATTGCCTTCGGCAAGCTGGCCGGCAAGTACAAGTTCCGCCTGTTCCAGGGCGCACCGGTACAGTTCAGCGGCCAACACAAGCTGAACCTGCTGCTGGGCCTGGCCACACTGGGCCTGGGCGTGACCTTCATGCTCACCGGCGACTACACCGCTTTCGCCGTGATGCTGGCCCTGGCCTTCGTGCTCGGCGTGCTGATCATCATCCCGATCGGTGGCGCGGACATGCCTGTGGTCGTGTCGATGCTCAACAGCTACTCCGGCTGGGCTGCGGCGGGTATCGGCTTCTCGCTGAACAACTCGATGCTGATCATCGCCGGTTCGCTGGTGGGCTCAAGCGGTGCGATCCTCTCGTACATCATGTGCAAGGCGATGAACCGCTCCTTCTTTAACGTACTGCTCGGCGGTTTCGGCAATACGACGGATGCGGCCGGCCCGGCCGGTTCGAAAGAAGCCCGCCCGGTGAAATCCGGTTCGGCTGACGACGCGACCTTCCTGCTGACCAACGCCGACACCGTGATCATCGTGCCGGGCTACGGCCTGGCGGTAGCGCGGGCACAGCATGCGCTGAAGGAACTGACCGAGAAGCTGACCCATCGCGGCGTGACCGTGAAGTATGCGATCCACCCGGTTGCCGGTCGTATGCCCGGCCACATGAACGTATTGCTGGCCGAGGCCGAAGTGCCTTACGACCAGGTGTTCGAGATGGACGACATCAACTCCGAGTTCGGCCAGGCCGACGTGGTGCTGGTGCTGGGCGCCAACGACGTGGTCAACCCGGCCGCGAAGAACGATCCGAAATCGCCGATTGCCGGCATGCCGATCCTCGAAGCGTTCAAGGCCAAGACCATCATCGTCAACAAGCGCTCGATGGCCAGTGGCTACGCCGGTCTGGACAACGAACTGTTCTACCTGGACAAAACCATGATGGTGTTCGGCGACGCTAA
>NZ_JAHBDI010000069.1:0-3273 GCF_019956275.1 Pseudomonas sp. GL-RE-26 | reverse complement strand
GGCAAGAGCAGGAGCAGGAATAGGAGCAGGAATAGGAGCAGGTGCGTCGGCCATGTCCCCCGCCAACAGCCATCCCGTGCTTGCCGCCAGAACCGCGAAGGCGACGTAAATCATTGACTTCAAGACATTGCGCATCGGCGAGCTCGACGGGTTGTTAGTCACATAGCCAATGAGGTTAGGTCATGACACGCACCCTTGAGCATTGTTTTGTCGGAAGTGCCCCATGTGGTTTTCGCTCAAACGCTACTCATGCTGTTGCCGCGCCGGGAAAAACAGTTCGAAGCAGGTGATGCCGTCGGCACTGCTGACATGGCAGGCACCGTTGTGCAGTTGCATGATCGTCGCCACGATCGACAGGCCCAGGCCATTGGATTGGGCCGAGCGTTCGCGGGACTCATCGACCCGGTAGAAGCGTTCGAACAGCCGTGGCAGATGCCGGGCCGGGATGGTCGGGCCGTGGTTGCGCACTTGCACCTGGATGCCGTCGGCGGTTGGGGTGGCGTGGATGCACAGCTCGGAATGTGGCGCGCCGTACTTGATAGCGTTGGCGCACAGGTTGGCCAATGCCCGACGCAGCAGCATCGGCTCGGCCCAGATCAAGCCGCTGCCCCGTGCATCGATGCAGATGCCAACGTCGGTCGCCGGACCTTCGAAATAATCGGCCATGCGTTGCATTTCGTCGGCGGCATCCAGCTCCTGACGCTGGCGCAGGGCACTGCGCGGATCGGTGCGGGCCAGGAACAGCATGTTGTCGAGCATGCGCGCCAGGCGTTCCAGCTCTTCGACATTCGAGGCCAATAGCTGCTGATAGGCGTCGGTGCTGCGGTTCTGTTGCAGGGCCACCTGGGTTTCGCCCAGCAGGTTGTTGATCGGTGTGCGCAGTTCGTGGGCCATGTCGGTCGACACCTGGCCCAGCTGGATGAAGCCTTTGTCCAGGCGGTCGAGCATGGCGTTGAAGGCGTCAATCATGGGCAGCAGTTCCAGCGGCGCGCCCTGGCTGTCGAGGCGTTCGTTGAGGTTGCCGACGTCGATGCTTTGGGTGTGACGGGCCAGGCGCCGCACGGGCAACAGGCCGCGATGCACCAGCACATAACCGGACAGCGCCAGCAGAATCGCCGCGACGCTGGCGAACAGGTACACATTGAGCCGGTAGTCGGCGAGTACGGCGGTGCGTTCGGTCATCAGGCGCCCGGTCACCACTTGCAGGCTGCCCAAGTCACCGGAATCGATGGTCGCCGCCAGGGCGGAAAACGGCACGCCATTGACGCTGGGCAAATGCTGCACGTCGTTCAAGGTCAGCCGATGATCCATGGCCACCGGGGTCAGCACCGGCATCGTCAGGTTGCCCGGGTTGACCACCAGCAACGGCGGCTGGCCCGGGGTGCCGATGGTCAACAGGGCCTCGCGGTTGCCCATCATGTTCTGGAACAGCGCCGGCTTGGCCTTGATCAGGTCCAGGGTGTTGCTGTCATTGAGGAAGGTACGCAACTGGTCGATGCGGGTGATCAGGGCAATGTCGTCGCGATGGATCAGCTCGCGCTCCAGGTCGCGGTACAGCGCCACGCCCAGCAGCGCCAGCGAGACAAACGCCAGCAGGGCAAACACCAGCGCCAGGCGCAGGGTCAGGGAGTGGCTGAGACGGGAGGCGGATTGCAGTGGCGTCATCGCATTCATGGGGGCGTTCAGGGTTGAGTGTCGAAGCGGTAGCCGATGCCGCGCACGCTGTGGATCAGCTTGAGCGGGAACGGATCATCGATTTTCAGGCGCAGGCGGCGCACCGCGACATCGACGACATTGGTGTCGCTGTCGAAATTCATGTCCCAGACCCGCGAGGCAATCATCGAACGTGACAGCACCTCGCCCTGATGCGTGGCGAACAGGTGCAGCAGGGCGAACTCTTTGTTGGTCAGGGTGATGCGGTTGCCGGCGCGGCTGACGCGGCGCTTGAGCACGTCGATCTGCAAGTCGTCGACGTGCAGGTGTTCTTCTTCCCGGGTAGGACCGCGCCGGGTCAGGGTGCGCAGGCGTGCCACCAGTTCGGCGAAGGAAAACGGCTTGATCAGGTAATCGTCGGCGCCCAGTTCGAGGCCTTTGATACGGTCGGCGATGTCATCCCGGGCGGTGAGGAACAGCACCGGTGTGTCGGCTTCTTTGCGCAGGCGGCGCAGGACTTCCCAGCCGTCCATCTTCGGCATCATGACGTCCAGCACAATCACGTCGAAATCGTGTTCCAGGGCCAGGTGCAAGCCATCGACGCCGTCCCGCGCCAGGCTCACGGTGTATCCGAGTTCCTGCAGGCCGTTGAGCAGGTAGTTGCCGGCCTTGGGTTCGTCTTCGACAACGAGGATGTTCATGGAAACCTGCCTGATCCGGTCGGGCTACAGGGGCGAGCCAGTGGCGAAAGTGTAGCCCGGTCGGCGGTGAATACGGGCATCCGCTCAGTTCTCACCAATGCAACCTACGCCCTGGACCTGATAGTCCAGTTGGTGCTCACGACCCTGGTGGTCGAGGTAGTTGAACTGCGCCGGAACAATGCCGCACTGGCCGTTGAGGTCGGTCATGGACAGCACTTTGGCCACATCCACCGGGACATAGAAGCCGTCCTTGTCGTGGATGACCGCCGAGGTGGGCTGGGTGGCGGCAAATGCCGAACCGGTGGCGAGCAGGGCGGCAAAACCCGCGATCAACATTTTCATGACGAATCTCTCTCTACAAGGGCAGGGTGGCTGCCGGTGGTTGGCCTGACAGTGAGTTCAGGCTAACGAAGTGATCCGGACAGCCGACCAACAGCTTGATGACAAAGTTGTAATGAAACGCCGGTTGGAACACTTCAAACCCTGTAGGAGCGAGCCTGCTCGCGATGGTCGCTAACGATTACGCGTGTTACCTGAATAAACGCGGTGCATTTACGTCCATCGCGAGCAGGCTCGCTCCTACAGGGTGTTGCAGCGCTTTAAAACAAATCAACCCAAGGATCCATGGCCTAAGCTTGTTCGCAGGCCCATGTTCATCGAACACCTCGATGGGCAAACGGCACCTATAAAAACAATGCAATCAGGAGATGCCCATGTCCGCTTTGATCCGTCGTTTCAGTCGCTGCATGGCCGCCGGTTTGACCGCTGCCGTGCTTGTCGCACCCGCGTTCGCGCTGGATACCGTGAAATTCATGGCCCCAGGTTCCGTGGGCGGTGGTTACGACCAGACCGCCCGGGTACTGGGCAAGGCCATGGTCGAGGCCAATACGGCCAAGGCGGTGACCTTCGAGAACAAGGG
>NZ_JAHBDI010000068.1:0-3408 GCF_019956275.1 Pseudomonas sp. GL-RE-26 | reverse complement strand
GTAATTGCTCAGCAGGCTGTCGGCCAATTTAACCAGTTCAGGATCAGGTTTGACTCGTTTGGCGCGCTTGGATTTTGGCTCGGTCATTGGATTTCCTTGGGGTAGGCAGTCTCCTGCCAAATGACCGTTTACACAAAACTAATTACACCCTCGCGAATCATCCACCGCGTTGTATCAGAGCCAACACGGTGAATGGATTCAGGCCCGCTTCGCGGTCCAACGGGGGCAAGCCCCCTCGCCACAAATACTCACTGCCCACAAATTCTTTGCGGTCTTAGTGTCCGCTACGCATCATTTCCTTCGGCACATATTTGCCGATCTCAAACTTGCCGATCGCCGCACGGTGCACTTCGTCCGGGCCGTCGGCCAGGCGCAGGGTGCGCTGCATCGCATACATGTAGGCCAGCGGGAAATCGTTGGAAACCCCTGCCCCGCCATGGATCTGGATCGCCCGGTCGATCACCCGCAGCGCAACGTTCGGCGCCACGACCTTGATCTGCGCGATCTCGCTTTTCGCCACTTTGTTGCCGACGGTGTCCATCATGTACGCCGCTTTCAACGTCAGCAGGCGTGCCATGTCGATTTCCATCCGCGAGTCGGCGATCTTGTCGATGTTGCCACCCAGGCGTGCCAAAGGCTTGCCGAACGCCGTGCGGCTCACCGAGCGTTTGCACATCAGTTCCAGTGCGCGCTCGGCCATGCCGATCGAACGCATGCAGTGGTGAATCCGACCCGGGCCAAGGCGACCCTGTGCGATTTCGAAGCCGCGTCCTTCGCCCAACAGGACGTTTTCGTACGGCACCCGCACGTTTTCAAAGTGCACTTCGGCGTGGCCATGAGGTGCATCGTCGTATCCAAACACCGGCAGCGGACGCACGATCTTCACACCAGGCGCATCCACCGGCACCAGGATCATCGAGTGCTGGGCGTGACGTGGCGCGTCCGGATCGCTCAGCCCCATGAAAATCAGGATTTTGCAGCGCGGGTCGCAAGCACCCGACGTCCACCATTTCTTGCCGTTGATCACCCACTCGTCGCCATCGCGCACGGCACGGGCGGCCATGTTGGTGGCGTCGGAGGACGCAACGTCCGGTTCGGTCATGGCGAATGCCGAGCGGATCTCGCCGCGCAGCAAGGGTTCGAGCCAGCGTTGCTTCTGCTCTTCGTTGGCATAACGCACCAGCACTTCCATGTTGCCGGTGTCCGGTGCCGAGCAGTTGAACGGCTCTGGTCCCAGCAGCGAACGGCCCATGATTTCCGCCAATGGCGCGTATTCGAGGTTGGTCAGGCCGGCACCGAGCTCGGACTCAGGTAGAAACAAATTCCACAGGCCCTCGGCCTTGGCCTTGAGTTTGAGTTCTTCCATGATCGCGGTCGGCTGCCAGCGATCGCCTTCGGCAACCTGGCGCTCGAACACGGCTTCGGCAGGATAGACGTAGGTGTCCATGAACGCTGTTACGCGCTCACGCAGTTCCTGAACCTTGGGCGAATAAGCGAAATCCATGAGCGAGATACCTTCTTGGGGGAGGTTGTTTAGGTCATGTATCGATGCTAGAACAGCGTTGATAATTTACCTAGCCTATTCTCGGCGTGTATAAACATTCATCACCGATATATGATCGGCTGATCGTCACGGTCAGCCCGCCCACACAATAAGAGAGCCGCGTAATGAATCTGAGCAAGGTCGATCTCAACCTTTTCATCGTCTTCGACGCGATCTATACCGAAGCCAACCTGACCCGTGCCGGGCAGATTGTGGGGATTACCCAGCCGGCGGTGTCGAACGCTCTGGCCCGGTTGCGCGAAACCTTCAACGATCCGTTGTTTGTGCGCACCGCCCAAGGCATGGTGCCCACGCCCATGGCGCAGAACATCATCGGTCCGGTGCGCAATGCGCTCTCGCTGCTGCGCGTGTCGGTGCAGGAAAGCCGCATTTTCAATCCGCAGCAAGCGGTCAAGACCTATCGCATCAGCATGACCGACCTCACCGAAGCGGTGATCCTGCCGCTGCTATTCCAACGCCTGCGTCGCCTGGCGCCGGCGGTGATCATCGAAAGCTTCCTGTCCAAACGCCGGGAAACCACCAAGGAACTGGCGGCCGGTCGTCTCGACTTCGCGGTGGATGCGCCACTCAACACCGACCCGCAGGTGCGTCACGTCAAGTTGATGGAGGACCGCTATGTGTGCGCCATGCGCAAGGGGCATCCGCTGGCGGGCAAGGAGAAACTCACGCTGGATGATTACCTGAGCCTGACCCACATCCATATTTCCAGCCGTCGCAGCGGCCTCGGCTATGTCGACCTGGCTCTGGGCAAGATGGGCATCCAGCGCAAGATCGCCCTGCGCTCCCAGCATTACCTGATGGCCTCGCAAGTGTTGCAGCAGACCGACATGGTCATGACCGTGCCGGAGCGCTTCGCCCGCCGTAACGACCTGCACGCCTTCTATCTGCCGGTCAACGATGTGCCGCCGGTGGAAACCCACCTCTACTGGCACGAAAGCACCGACCAGGACCCGGCGAACCGCTGGATGCGCGAGCAGATGATCGAGTTGTGCCAGCAGGTGACGGCGCAGGAGAAAAAGCTCGAGAAGGTGTAGGGCCTTATACCGAGTTATCGTTCATCGCGAGCAGGCTCGCTCCCACATTGAATTTACTGTGAACACGAAATCTGTGTACTACGAAGATCCCCTGTAGGAGCGAGCCTGCTCGCGATGGGGCCAGCAAGAACAGCAAAAATCGCTACCCCTTGACGTAAACGTCAACCTGCCATTAGCTTAGCGCCATGACCTTTTGCGAGCGCGCCCATGAGCAGCCAGACCTACAGCATTTCCGATCTCGCCCGCGAGCTCGACATCACCACCCGCGCCATTCGCTTTTATGAAGAGCAAGGCCTGCTCAGCCCCGAGCGTCGCGGTCAGGAACGCATCTACTCGCCCCGCGACAAAGTCAGCCTGAAGCTGATCCTGCGGGGCAAGCGCATCGGTTTCTCCCTGGCTGAATGCCGCGAGCTGATCGAGCTCTACGACCCGTCCAGCGGTAACACCAAACAGTTGCACAGCATGCTGGCGAAAATCAGCGAGCGTCGGGAGCAGCTTGAACAGCAAATGCTCGACATCGAACAGATGAAACTGGAACTGGATACCGCCGAGGAGCGCTGCGTGCAGGCGCTGGAGCAGACGCTCAAAAGCCAGGAATCGATTCAGTAAATCCACACTATCCACTGTGGGAGCGATCTGTGGCGAGGGGCTTGCCCCCGTTGGGCTGCGAAGCAGCCCCAAAATTTCCGATGTATCGAAGATCTTGTGAGTGCTGCGCACTCAAACGGGGGCAAGCCCCCTCGCCACAGCTCGCTCCCACAGGGTTCTCAGCGCATTCAGACAATAACAACAGGTCGAACCCCATGCCCC
>NZ_JAHBDI010000067.1:0-3549 GCF_019956275.1 Pseudomonas sp. GL-RE-26 | reverse complement strand
TCATGACTGGGGTGAAGTCGTAACAAGGTAGCCGTAGGGGAACCTGCGGCTGGATCACCTCCTTAATCGACGACTCAGCTGCTCCATAAGTTCCCACACGAATTGCTTGATTCATTGAAGAAGACGAGAGGCCAGCCTTTAAGGTGGTCTGCTTCGTTAGAGTTTAGAAATGAGTATTCCGATGTGAATATTGATTTCTAGTCTTTTGATTAGATCGTTCTTTAAAAATTTGGGTATGTGATAGAAAGATAGACTGAACGTTACTTTCACTGGTAACGGATCAGGCTAAGGTAAAATTTGTGAGTTTAATCGCGAATTTTCGGCGAATGTCGTCTTCACAGTATAACCAGATTGCTTGGGGTTATATGGTCAAGTGAAGAAGCGCATACGGTGGATGCCTTGGCAGTCAGAGGCGATGAAAGACGTGGTAGCCTGCGAAAAGCTTCGGGGAGTCGGCAAACAGACTTTGATCCGGAGATGTCTGAATGGGGGAACCCAGCCATCATAAGATGGTTATCTTGTACTGAATACATAGGTGCAAGAGGCGAACCAGGGGAACTGAAACATCTAAGTACCCTGAGGAAAAGAAATCAACCGAGATTCCCTTAGTAGTGGCGAGCGAACGGGGACTAGCCCTTAAGTGGCTTTGAGATTAGCGGAACGCTCTGGAAAGTGCGGCCATAGTGGGTGATAGCCCTGTACGCGAAAATCTCTTGGTCATGAAATCGAGTAGGACGGAGCACGAGAAACTTTGTCTGAATATGGGGGGACCATCCTCCAAGGCTAAATACTACTGACTGACCGATAGTGAACTAGTACCGTGAGGGAAAGGCGAAAAGAACCCCGGAGAGGGGAGTGAAATAGATCCTGAAACCGTATGCGTACAAGCAGTGGGAGCCCACTTTGTTGGGTGACTGCGTACCTTTTGTATAATGGGTCAGCGACTTATTTTCAGTGGCGAGCTTAACCGAATAGGGGAGGCGTAGCGAAAGCGAGTCTTAATAGGGCGTCTAGTCGCTGGGAATAGACCCGAAACCGGGCGATCTATCCATGGGCAGGTTGAAGGTTGGGTAACACTAACTGGAGGACCGAACCGACTACCGTTGAAAAGTTAGCGGATGACCTGTGGATCGGAGTGAAAGGCTAATCAAGCTCGGAGATAGCTGGTTCTCCTCGAAAGCTATTTAGGTAGCGCCTCATGTATCACTGTAGGGGGTAGAGCACTGTTTCGGCTAGGGGGTCATCCCGACTTACCAAACCGATGCAAACTCCGAATACCTACAAGTGCCGAGCATGGGAGACACACGGCGGGTGCTAACGTCCGTCGTGAAAAGGGAAACAACCCAGACCGTCAGCTAAGGTCCCAAAGTTATGGTTAAGTGGGAAACGATGTGGGAAGGCTTAGACAGCTAGGAGGTTGGCTTAGAAGCAGCCACCCTTTAAAGAAAGCGTAATAGCTCACTAGTCGAGTCGGCCTGCGCGGAAGATGTAACGGGGCTCAAACCATACACCGAAGCTACGGGTATCACTTAGGTGATGCGGTAGAGGAGCGTTCTGTAAGCCTGTGAAGGTGAGTTGAGAAGCTTGCTGGAGGTATCAGAAGTGCGAATGCTGACATGAGTAACGACAATGGGTGTGAAAAACACCCACGCCGAAAGACCAAGGTTTCCTGCGCAACGTTAATCGACGCAGGGTTAGTCGGTCCCTAAGGCGAGGCTGAAAAGCGTAGTCGATGGAAAACAGGTTAATATTCCTGTACTTCTGGTTATTGCGATGGAGGGACGGAGAAGGCTAGGCCAGCTTGGCGTTGGTTGTCCAAGTTTAAGGTGGTAGGCTGGAATCTTAGGTAAATCCGGGATTCTAAGGCCGAGAGCTGATGACGAGTGTTCTTTTAGAACACGAAGTGGTTGATGCCATGCTTCCAAGAAAAGCTTCTAAGCTTCAGGTAACCAGGAACCGTACCCCAAACCGACACAGGTGGTTGGGTAGAGAATACCAAGGCGCTTGAGAGAACTCGGGTGAAGGAACTAGGCAAAATGGCACCGTAACTTCGGGAGAAGGTGCGCCGGTGAGGGTGAAGGACTTGCTCCGTAAGCCCACGCCGGTCGAAGATACCAGGCCGCTGCGACTGTTTATTAAAAACACAGCACTCTGCAAACACGAAAGTGGACGTATAGGGTGTGACGCCTGCCCGGTGCCGGAAGGTTAATTGATGGGGTTAGCTAACGCGAAGCTCTTGATCGAAGCCCCGGTAAACGGCGGCCGTAACTATAACGGTCCTAAGGTAGCGAAATTCCTTGTCGGGTAAGTTCCGACCTGCACGAATGGCGTAACGATGGCGGCGCTGTCTCCACCCGAGACTCAGTGAAATTGAAATCGCTGTGAAGATGCAGTGTATCCGCGGCTAGACGGAAAGACCCCGTGAACCTTTACTATAGCTTTGCACTGGACTTTGAATTTGCTTGTGTAGGATAGGTGGGAGGCTTTGAAGCGTGGACGCCAGTTCGCGTGGAGCCAACCTTGAAATACCACCCTGGCAACTTTGAGGTTCTAACTCAGGTCCGTTATCCGGATCGAGGACAGTGTATGGTGGGTAGTTTGACTGGGGCGGTCTCCTCCTAAAGAGTAACGGAGGAGTACGAAGGTGCGCTCAGACCGGTCGGAAATCGGTCGTAGAGTATAAAGGCAAAAGCGCGCTTGACTGCGAGACAGACACGTCGAGCAGGTACGAAAGTAGGTCTTAGTGATCCGGTGGTTCTGTATGGAAGGGCCATCGCTCAACGGATAAAAGGTACTCCGGGGATAACAGGCTGATACCGCCCAAGAGTTCATATCGACGGCGGTGTTTGGCACCTCGATGTCGGCTCATCACATCCTGGGGCTGAAGCCGGTCCCAAGGGTATGGCTGTTCGCCATTTAAAGTGGTACGCGAGCTGGGTTTAGAACGTCGTGAGACAGTTCGGTCCCTATCTGCCGTGGACGTTTGAGATTTGAGAGGGGCTGCTCCTAGTACGAGAGGACCGGAGTGGACGAACCTCTGGTGTTCCGGTTGTCACGCCAGTGGCATTGCCGGGTAGCTATGTTCGGAAAAGATAACCGCTGAAAGCATCTAAGCGGGAAACTTGCCTCAAGATGAGATCTCACTGGGACCTTGAGTCCCCTGAAGGGCCGTCGAAGACTACGACGTTGATAGGTTGGGTGTGTAAGCGCTGTGAGGCGTTGAGCTAACCAATACTAATTGCCCGTGAGGCTTGACCATATAACACCCAAGCAATTTGATGCTCCTAGTTGAAGAAACGAAAGAGGCCAGATTGCGGTGTGTGAAGACGAAACGAACCGAAAGTTCGAGATACTCACAAAACACCTAGCTGTCACATACCCAATTTGCTGAAGCGAGGCCAACCGGTCACGACTCAGTACCCGAATTTCTTGACGACCATAGAGCGTTGGAACCACCTGATCCCATCCCGAACTCAGCAGTGAAACGATGCATCGCCGATGGTAGTGTGGGGTTTCCCCATGTGAGAGTAGGTCATCGTCAAGATTAAA
>NZ_JAHBDI010000077.1:0-205514 GCF_019956275.1 Pseudomonas sp. GL-RE-26 | reverse complement strand
GAGCCAATCCGGCCGGGCAGGACTTGCTCAATATCACGGCGCTGGGGATCAACAGCGCGACGTTCGCTGCCAACGTGACCATAACGGCTAACGGGGCGGACACGGTGGTAGCGATCGGGGCGGACACCATTCACCTTGTTGGTGTCAACAGCGCGACCGTTGATCAGACGGACTTCATTCTGGCGGTATAAGGAGGCCTTCTCGACAAAGTTGAACTGAAGGTAATTACGGTGTGTGGCGGTTGCCACACACCTTTTTTTTTGCGCTCGGCAGGGAGCACCTTCTCGCGAAAGCCTCAGCCGCCACACCAGAGGTCCAGGGTGGAAAGTCAGAATTACGCCCCGTAAAGAAAACCTGACGAAATCCACGGATTAACCCCGTGAAATCGCCACTCCTTGAATGTCGTAAGGAAAAACTTACGCATTTTTATCTTTTTACCCACTTCCAGCGCTCTATCCCGCTTGTTTCACCGCTCCATGCAGGGTGTTATGCGCGCCATGCCTGTCGTGCAGGTGCATAACAAAAAGGAGGCGCAATGAACGCCGTAGTCCATCTCCATCTCTCTGCGAGAGGCGGTTTTCCAGCCTTTCCCGTCGATGATCCGCAAGGGTCTGACCCATTTTTTGCAGCCGCCCGAGCCCTTCGGGGCGGACACAGGCAATCCCGGCCATAGACACGCTTGTCCAGCGTGTCTGGCAGCAGGGGGTTACGGGTGTACAATGCGCCGCGTTTTACCTGTGACCTCCTGCGCATCTGCGCACACCTCAAGGCTATCCGCCTTGTTCACTCCGTCGCGTCACGAGCGTGTCGGGTTCGATTTCGTCACAGATAAAAACAAACAGGTGACGCATGACCGTTGTAATTACGCTGAACTCCTGGTGCCTGCGCTGGGGTTTGATCGGTGCCGCTTAACGCCTTTCTTGAGCAGCAACGTCTACTGAACATCATCAAACCTTGCGTGAGACCCTTTTCATGAGTGGACAAAACCCGCAATCAGGCGAGCTGAAACGCGGCCTGAAAAATCGCCATATTCAATTGATCGCCCTCGGTGGCGCGATCGGTACCGGCTTGTTCCTCGGCTCGGCCGGGGTACTGAAATCCGCCGGCCCGTCGATGATCCTCGGCTACGCCATCTGCGGCTTCATCGCCTTCATGATCATGCGCCAACTGGGCGAAATGATCGTCGAAGATCCGGTGGCCGGCTCCTTCAGCCATTTTGCGCACAAGTACTGGGGCGGCTTTGCCGGCTTCCTGTCGGGTTGGAACTGCTGGATTCTGTACATTCTGGTGGGCATGTCCGAGCTGACTGCGGTCGGCAAATACATCCACTACTGGGCGCCGGACATCCCGACCTGGGTCTCCGCAGCTGCCTTCTTCGTGCTGATCAACGCCATCAACCTGGCCAACGTCAAAGTCTTTGGCGAGGCTGAGTTCTGGTTTGCGATCATCAAGGTCGTGGCGATCGTCGGCATGATTGCTCTGGGCAGCTACCTGCTGGTCAGCGGCAATGGCGGCCCGCAAGCAGCGGTCAGCAACCTGTGGTCCCACGGTGGCTTCTTCCCGAACGGCGTCAACGGCCTGGTGATGGCCATGGCTTTCATCATGTTTTCCTTCGGTGGTCTGGAAATGCTCGGTTTCACCGCAGCCGAAGCCGACAAGCCGAAAACCGTGATCCCGAAAGCCATCAACCAGGTGATCTACCGGATCCTGATTTTCTACATCGGTGCCCTGGTCATCCTGTTGTCGCTGACGCCATGGGACAGCTTGCTGACCACCCTGAATGCCTCCGGTGATTCCTACAGCGGCAGCCCGTTCGTGCAAGTGTTCTCGATGCTGGGCAGCAACACCGCCGCGCACATCCTCAACTTCGTGGTCCTGACCGCGGCGTTGTCGGTGTACAACAGTGGCACCTACTGCAACAGCCGCATGCTGCTGGGCATGGCCGAGCAGGGCGACGCGCCGAAGGCCCTGGCGAAAATCGACAAGCGCGGCGTGCCAGTGCGTTCGATCCTGGCCTCGGCCGCCGTGACTCTGATCGCGGTACTGCTGAACTACCTGATCCCGCAAAACGCGCTGGAACTGCTGATGTCGCTGGTGGTGGCCACCCTGGTGATCAACTGGGCGATGATCAGCTACTCGCACTTCAAGTTCCGCCAGCATATGAACAAGACCAAACAGACGCCGCTGTTCAAGGCCTTGTGGTACCCATACGGGAACTACGTCTGCCTGGCGTTCGTGTTGTTCATCCTTGGCGTGATGCTGCTGATTCCGGGGATCCAGACATCGGTGTATGCGATTCCGGTGTGGCTGGTGTTCATGTGGGTCTGCTACGGCATCAAGAACAAGCGCAGTGCGCAACATGCACTGCAGGTTGCGGGCTCTTCGGCGAAATAAACGCAGAGCGCAGTCACAACAAACCCGGCCATGTGCCGGGTTTGTTGTTTCAGGGCATACACATTTCCCTGTGGGAGCGAGCAAGCTCGCTCCCACAGGGATCGCGTTTGTCCGACCCTTTCGCGGTATCCTGCACGTTCTGAATACGGACGCTTTTCCATGCTGGTGATTTCCAACAACGTGCAGCTGCCGGATGCCGAGATCGAGTTGACGGCCATTCGCTCCCAAGGCGCGGGTGGGCAAAACGTCAACAAGGTCTCCAGTGCCGTGCACCTGCGCTTCGACATTCCGGCGTCGTCCTTGCCCGAGTTCTACAAAGAGCGGCTGCTGGCGTTGCGCGACAGCCGCATCACCAGCGACGGTGTGTTGATCATCAAGGCCCAGCAGTACCGGACGCAGGAGCAGAACCGCGCCGATGCGCTGTTGCGGCTGACCGAGTTGATCCTCAGTGCCACCAAGGTCGAGAAAAAGCGCCGTCCGACCAAGCCGACCCTTGGCTCGAAGACCCGTCGCCTCGAGTCCAAGAGCAAGCGCGGCAACATCAAGGCCGGGCGCGGCAAGGTCGATTTCTAACGGGCATCCCGCGTTTCTCGTTGCTTTGGCGCCTGCCGATACAAGTAAAGGCTCAGTATCAATCCGCTCAAGGCGGCGAAGGCAGCGAACAGGAAGATCGAAGCGAACCCGAACCCGGCCGCAATCGCCCCGGCCAGCGGCCCGGTGATCCCCAGCGACAAGTCGATGAACAACGAATAGGCGCCGACGGCTGCGCCACGGCTGGAGGCCGGGACCAGGTTGACCGCCTCCACGCCCAGTGCCGGAAACACCAGCGAAAAGCCGAAGCCGCTCAGCGCCGCACCCGCCAGTGCCCAATGGGCATCCGGTGCCAGCCACAGCAACAGCAATCCCAGGGTTTCCACTGACAGGCAGGCAATGGCCACCCGAAAGCCGCCGAGGCGGTTGATCAGGTTGCCGAACAGCAAGCGTGCGCCGATGAAGCAGGCGCCGAACAGGCTCAGGCACAGCACCGCGTTGTCCCAGTGTTGCGTGGCGTAATAGAGGGTGATGAAGGTCGCGATGGTGCCAAAACCGATGGAGCCCAGGGCCAGGCCGCAGCCGTGGGGGAAGACTCGCCCCAGCACGTGCATGAACGGCAGGCGCTCACCGGCAACGATCGGCGCGGCGGTTTTCGGCCAGGCCAGCAGCAGGCCGAGCACGGCCAGTAAAACAATGCTCACCCCCATGCTCCACAAGCCCAGTCGATGGACGAGCAACACGCCCAAGGGCGCGCCGACAGCCAGTGCGCCATAACTGGCGATACCATTCCAGGAGATGACCTTGGCCGTGTTCGCCGCGCCGACCCGGCCGATGCCCCAGCCAATCGAGCCCGAGCCTACCAGGCTTTCGGCGCTGCCGAGCACCAGCCGGCCGATCAACAGGCTGATCAGGCTCAAGGTCGGCAGGCTCTGGGTCCAGGCCGACACCAGCATGAACACACCGCTCAAGCCGCAACCGGCCAGGCCATACATCACAGCCAGTTTGCTGCCCTTGTTGTCGATGATCTTCCCGGCATAGGGGCGGCTGAGCAGGGTGGCCAGGTATTGCACGCTGATCACCAGGCCCGCGATCACCGCGCCGAAGCCCAGGTCACTGTGGACGTAACCGGGCAATACGGCCAGGGGGATGCCGATGTTCAGGTAGCCGATGAAGGTGAAAAGGACGATGGAGACAACTTGCAGCGTGACCGCCAGGGGGCGCTGGTTTTCGGGCATGGGTAAAGGTCCACGGTAAAGCAGGATAGATAGGCTGCTTATGATAGCGGTGTGGACGGTCCTGAGTTGTGAAAAAGTAAAACTATTTGCCGGGCGGTGTCATTCAGGTTTGGCGGGAGCGACCAGCTGCGTAGTGACCAGGGCGGCCAGCGCATTTTCCTGGGTGCCGAAGCGGGCGAGCAAGGTGGCTTGTTTCTCGGGGGAGAGGCGATTCCAGATCTCGATCATTTTCTCGGCGGTGCCGATCAGGACGCTGGCCTGCGCTTCACTGAATTCATCGGTCATGGTCAGGCTCATTTCAGGCAGTGTGGAAAGCGCATGGTAGCGCTTTCCACACGGTCTGTGCGGCGGGTGTTTCAGTCTTCTCTGTCAGCCTGGCGGCTGTCAGTGGCTTCTTTCGGCTGGGGCTGTTGAGCTCCGGCTTGCTGCGTGGTCGTCTGCTCAGGTACGTGCAGGCTTGGGAAGGGGAGATTAGGAATCTCGTGCATGGTTGCGCTCCTCGCTAAGTCTGTTGATAGATCTGGTAGATCCGCGCTTTAAAAAAGCCTGGGCAGGATACAGCACTGAAAATGACAAACGGACTTTTATATCCATTTGTTTCGACGGATGGGGTTGTATAGACAGATCGGTAACAGTTCGCAGAAAAAACTGTAGGAGCGAGCCTGCTCGCGATGGCGGAGTGTCATTCGACATTGATGTCGACTGATGCACCGCTATCGCGAGCAGGCTCGCTCCTACAGGGGATTTGCAGTGTTTGAAGGTTATTTGCAGGCCTTCGCAATCGCCTCGGCCAATAGATCCAGGCGCGTGGCATCAATGCCGGCGACGTTGGCCCGGCCGGAGCTGACCATGTACACGCTGTGATGATCCCGCAGGTTCTTCACTTGCTCGGGCGACAGGCCGGTGTAGGAGAACATCCCGCGTTGCACGCCAATGTGCGCAAAGCGCTCGCGCAAACCGTGCGGCTCCAGCGCTTCCACCAGACCGCTGCGCAGTTGGGCGATACGCAGGCGCATGGCTTCCACTTCGTCAGCCCAGAGGTTTTTCAGCTCCGGGTCGCCGAGGATGGTTGCGACCACTGCCGCACCATGATCCGGCGGCGTCGACCACAGGTTGCGGGCGATGTTGGCCAGCTGGCTGCGGATGTCGGTGAGCTTGTCGGCGGTTTTCGCGCAGACAATCAGCGCGCCGATGCGGTCGCGGTACAGACCGAAGTTCTTCGAGCAGGAACTGGTGATCAGCAGTTCCGGCAACTCGGCGGCGAACAGCCGGGTCGACCAGGCATCCTGTTCCAGCCCATCGCCGAA
This sequence comes from Pseudomonas sp. GL-RE-26, assembly GCF_019956275.1. NCBI lineage: Bacteria > Pseudomonadati > Pseudomonadota > Gammaproteobacteria > Pseudomonadales > Pseudomonadaceae > Pseudomonas > Pseudomonas sp. GL-RE-26. The sequence continues at coordinate 200,044 of NZ_JAHBDI010000077.1, read as the reverse complement.
TCCTTGATACGCGAAGTCGATCAGTGGCAGCAGTTCGCGCTTGCGTACTACCTCCAGCACCCTCTGCCAGTCATCCTGGGACAGGTCGAAACCGGTCGGGTTGTGGCAGCAGGCGTGCAACAACACAACGTCACCCTTGGGCGCTTCATTGAGCGCCGCCAGCATGCCGTCGACGTCGAGACGGTTGTCACTGCCCACGTACGGGTAGTGGCTGACCTTGACCTTGGCTGCCGCGAAAATCGTCTCGTGGATCGGCCAGGTCGGGTTGCTCAACCACACGCCGCGCCCCGGCAGGCACTGGGCGATGAAGTCAGCGCTCAGGCGCAAAGCCCCGGTGCCGCCCGGGGTCTGGGTGGCACCGGCGCGTTGTGCGCTGATCAGCTTCGAGTCGGCGCCCAGCACCAGCTCATTGATCGCTTTGCCGAACGCCGGTTCGCCGTGACCACCGATGTAGGTCTTGGTGGACTGGTGATCCACCAGGCGCTGCTCGGCAAGTTTCACCGACTGGAGAATCGGCGTCAGGCCCTGGGCGTCTTTGTAGACGCCCACGCCCAAATCGAACTTGCGCGGGTTCGGGTCCTGCGCGTAGGCCTCCATCAGGCCCAGAATCGGGTCGCCAGGCACTCGACCGATGGCGTCGAAGTGCATTACTTGCGCCCCTCAGCGTCCTTGGCTACTTCGTCAGTGCGCGCGGCCATGATGAAATCGTTGCGGTGCAGGCCCTTGATCGAGTGGCTCCACCAGGTCACGGTCACTTTGCCCCACTCGGTCAACAGGCCCGGGTGGTGACCTTCGGCCTCGGAGATTTCACCGACGGCGTTGGTGAACGCCAGGGCGTGCTTGAAGTTCTTGAACAGGAAGACCTTTTCCAGCTGCATGATGCTGTCACGTACTTCGATGTTCCAGTCCGGGATCTGCTTGATCAGGATCGGCAGTTCTTCGTCGCTGACTTGTGGGGCGTCGGCGCGGCAGGCTTCGCAATGGGCTTGAGTTAATGCGGTCATGATGTGTTCCTGAAATCGAATGTTGGGAAATCGGCCCTCAGTGCTACCACGCTAATCCAAAGCGATGGTTTCTGACAGGCTCACTTGATTCTAAAAGCGGCGGATCACGCGGCTTTTGGTTTTGGCGGAAATTTCGGTGCGTGCAGACCCATCTGCATCGCTTGCTTGACCATGCCCATGATGTCTTCGTGGGCCAGGTCGAACAGGCGCTTGAGGTTCGGCAAGGCGAAATACAGCGGCTGCAGGATGTCGATGCGGTACGGCGTGCGCATACATTCCAGCGGGTCGAAGGCTTGATGTTCAGGCTCGTTCGACAGGCAATACACGGTTTCCTTCGGAGAAGACAGGATGCCGCCGCCGTAGATGCGCTGGCCTTGCGGGGTGTCGACCAGGCCGAACTCGATGGTCATCCAGTACAGGCGCGCCAGGTAGACGCGTTCTTCCTTGGTCGCCTTGAGGCCGAGCTTGCCGTAGGTGTGGGTGAACTCGGCGAACCACGGGTTGGTCAGCAGCGGGCAGTGACCGAAGATCTCGTGGAAAATGTCCGGCTCTTGCAGGTAGTCCAGTTCTTCGCGGGTACGAATAAAGGTCGCCACCGGAAACTGCTTGCTGGCCAGCAATTCGAAAAAGGTCTGGAAGGGAATCAGTGCGGGAACCCGGGCAACTTGCCAGCCGGTGGTTTCACCGAGGACCTTGTTGATTTCGCCGAGTTGAGGAATGCGGTCGTGGGGCAGACCGAGTTTTTCGATACCGTCCAGGTACTCCTGGCACGCACGCCCTTCGATCACTTTCAGTTGACGAGTGATCAGCGTGTTCCACACCGCGTGTTCTTCGGCGGGGTAGTCGATAAAACCTTGCGCATCGGGCTCGCGAGCCACGTATTGCGTCTGCTTCATGCTGCTCTCCTGCTAGGGGATTTCGTTCTTGTTATGTACTGCTATGGACCTAGAAATACTCCAAGGATTGCACTGTTGCAGCAGGTGTCCGGCGTGATGCGTAGGAAAATTCCTCGATAATCGTAAAGTTTTCGTTACGAGCTGGCGATTATTGCGCGGTGGCTGAGATTTTCGGGTTTGAAAAGCGTCTTTCCTGTCACATAATCTTGACGACTATCTGAGCGCCCATGCAGAAAAATCCCTGCCATTGGCCTCGTCCTTCACTGTTTGGGCCTTTTTCATGCGTATCAAAGTCCACTGCCAGAACCGCATCGGCATCCTGCGCGACATTCTCAACCTTTTGGTGGAGTACGGGATCAACGTGGCCCGCGGTGAGGTAGGCGGTGAGCATGGCAACGCCATCTACCTGCATTGCCCGAACCTGATCAACATTCAGTTCCAGGCCTTGCGCCCGAAATTCGAAGCGATTGCCGGAGTGTTTGGCGTCAAGCGTGTAGGGCTGATGCCCAGCGAGCGTCGGCACATGGAGCTCAATGCACTGCTCGGTGCGCTGGAGTTTCCGGTGCTGTCGATCGACATGGGCGGTTCCATCGTCGCGGCCAACCGGGCAGCGGCGCAGTTGCTCGGGGTGCGGGTCGACGAGGTGCCGGGGATTCCCCTGTCGCGCTACGCCGAGGATTTCGATTTGCCGGAACTGGTACGGGCCAACAAGTCGCGGATCAACGGGCTGCGGGTCAAGGTCAAGGGTGACGTGTTTCTGGCCGACATCGCGCCGCTGCAATCGGAGCATGACGACAGCGAGGCCATGGCCGGTGCGGTGCTGACATTGCACCGCGCCGACCGGGTGGGCGAGCGCATCTACAACGTGCGCAAGCAGGAATTGCGTGGCTTCGACAGTATCTTCCAAAGCTCGAAAGTCATGGCCGCCGTGGTGCGCGAAGCCCGGCGCATGGCGCCACTGGATGCGCCGCTATTGATCGAGGGGGAGACCGGCACCGGCAAAGAGCTGCTCGCGCGGGCTTGCCACTTGGCCAGTCCTCGAGGGCAGTCGCCATTGATGGCGCTCAATTGCGCCGGTCTGCCTGAGTCCATGGCCGAGACAGAATTGTTCGGTTACGGCCCCGGTGCCTTCGAAGGGGCGCGGGCCGAAGGCAAGCTCGGGCTGCTGGAACTGACGGCGGGCGGCACGCTGTTTCTCGATGGCGTCGGGGAAATGAGCCCGCGCTTGCAGGTGAAATTGCTGCGCTTTTTGCAGGACGGCTGCTTCCGCCGAGTAGGCAGCGATGAGGAGGTCTACCTCGACGTGCGAGTGATCTGCGCGACCCAGGTCGACCTGTCCGAATTGTGCGCTCGCGGCGAGTTCCGCCAGGACCTCTATCACCGCTTGAATGTGTTGTCGCTGCACATCCCGCCGTTGCGCGAATGTCTCGACGGTTTGACGCCGCTGGTGGAGCACTTCCTCGATCAGGCCAGCCGACAGATTGGTTGTCCGTTGCCGAAATTGGCCCCGGCGGCCATGGAGCGGCTCAGTCACTACCATTGGCCGGGTAACGTGCGGCAACTGGAGAACGTGCTGTTCCAGGCGGTTTCCCTGTGCGATGGCGGAACGGTCAAGGCCGAGCACATTCGCCTGCCGGATTATGGTGTGCGTCAGCCCCTTGGCGATTTTTCGCTGGAGGGTGGGCTGGACGAGATCGTCGGGCGTTTCGAGAAGGCGGTGCTGGAGCGGCTGTATTCCGAGCATCCAAGCAGTCGGCAACTGGGCAAGCGGCTCGGGGTTTCGCATACCACCATTGCCAACAAGTTGCGCGAGTATGAGGTGGGCAAGGACAACACCTGAGTCTCTGGTGGTCGAGCTTTTGTGGCGAGGGGGCTTGCCCCCGTTGGGTTGCGAAGCAGCCCCCCGCAATCTTTCAGATCCACCGAGTTGCCCGGATTTACGACTGCTCCGCAGTCGAACGGGGGCAAGCCCCCTCGCCACAGGATAATGAGGTGAACTCTTGCCACCCACCGGCATGACACCGCCGGTTTTTCGTCTCTGATACAAATCACCAATCCCCTCTGAATCCCCCAAGCCCCCTGTTTGCCGGGCCTCGCTCCGTCAAAAACAAGTTGGTCTGCAAATTGCTTATGGCTCAGCAGTACAGCAGTGGACGGCAAACGTCCGGCAGGCAGAGGAACAATTGTGGACAAGTACCTTTATGTGGCAATGACCGGCGCCAGCCAGAATGCACTGGCGCAAAAGGCTCATGCCAACAACCTCGCGAACATCTCCACCAACGGCTTCCAGAAAGACCTGGAGCAGGCCCGTTCGATGCCGGTGTTCGGTGACAGCTTTCCGGCGCGTGCGTTTGCCATGTCCGAACGCCCGGCCACGGATTTCTCCCCGGGTTCACTGGTGGAAACCGGTCGCGACCTCGACGTTGCCGTGCAAGGTGGCGGCTGGATTGCCGTGCAGACGCCCGATGGCGGTGAAAGCTACGTGCGCACCGGCAGCCTGAACGTTGACGCCCTGGGCGTGCTGCGTGCCGGCAACGGCATGCCGGTCATGGGCAATGGCGGGCCGATTGCGGTGCCGCCAGAGCAGCAGATCGAAGTCGGCGAGGACGGCACCATCAGCATCCGCGCGATGGGCGAAGGTCCTCGGGTAATGGCTGAAGTCGACCGAATCAAGCTGGTCAACCCGGACCTCAAGAACATGACCAAGGGCCTGGATGGTTCGATCCACACCAAGGACGGCGCGCCTGCGCAGGCCGATGCCAACGTCAAGCTGGTGTCCGGGTTCCTCGAGTCGAGCAACGTCAATGCCGTGGAAGAAATGACCTCGGTTCTGGCCTTGTCCAAGCAGTTCGAGCTGCACATCAAGATGATGAACACCGCCAAAGACGATGACCAGGCCATGGCTCGGGTCTTGCAGATCAGCTAATTACCAGAACGTCGCGCCGTAAAACAGGCGCACGAGGAGAATCGAATGCTTCCGGCTCTATGGGTTGCCAAGACAGGTCTGTCCGCCCAGGACACCAACCTGACCACCATTTCCAACAACCTGGCCAACGTGTCGACCACGGGTTTCAAACGTGACCGCGCCGAGTTCCAGGACCTGCTCTACCAGATCAAGCGTCAGCCAGGCGCCCAGTCGACCCAGGACAGCGAACTGCCGTCGGGTCTGCAACTGGGTACCGGTGTGCGCATCGTCGGCACCCAGAAAAACTTCACCGCCGGCAGCCTGCAAACCACCGAGCAGCCACTGGACATGGCCATCGACGGCCGCGGTTTCTTCCAGATCCTGCAACCGGACGGCACCACGTCCTACACCCGTGACGGTACGTTCCACCTGGACTCCAACGGCCAGATCGTCAACGCCAGCGGCTTTGCCCTGGAACCGGCCATTGTCATTCCGAACGACGCGCAGACCTTCACGGTCGGCCGCGACGGCACCGTGTCCATCACCGTTGCCGGCAACCCGGCTGCCCAGGTGATCGGCAACCTGCAAACCGCCGACTTCATCAACCCGGCCGGCCTGCAGGCAGTGGGCAACAACCTGTTCCTGGAAACCGCCGCCAGTGGCGCGCCGCAAGTCGGCACACCAGGCCTGAACGGTTTCGGCACCATGCTGCAGAACACCCTGGAAACGTCCAACGTCAGCACCGTTGAGGAGATGGTCAACATGATCACCACCCAGCGCGCCTACGAGATGAACTCCAAGGTGATCTCCACCGCCGACCAGATGCTCTCGTTCGTAACGCAGAATCTGTAATCAAGTCTATGTGGCGGCCATCGGGTCGCCTGCAACACCGTGAGGTAGGGTCATGAATCGCTACGTATCTGTTCTGGCACTGAGTGGGATCACCGCGCTCGCAGGCTGCGTGCCTGCGACGCCCAAGCCCAATGACCCTTACTACGCTCCGGTGTTGCCGCGCACGCCGTTGCCGGCAGCTGCGAACAACGGCTCGATCTATCAGGCCGGTTTCGAACAGAACCTCTACGGCGACCGCAAGGCGTTCCGGATCGGTGACATCATCACCATCACCCTGAACGAAAGGACCCAGGCCAGCAAAAACGCCAACTCGCAAATTGGCAAGAACAGCAAGGCCAGCATCGGCCTGACCTCGCTGTTCGGCTCCACCCCCAACACCAACAACCCGTTTGGCAGTGGTGACCTGAGCCTGGACGCCAGCTATGAAGGCGACCGCGCGACCAAGGGTGACAGCAAGGCGGCGCAGGGCAACACCCTGACCGGTTCGATCACGGTCACCGTCGCCGATGTATTGCCCAACGGCATCATCGCGGTGCGCGGTGAGAAGTGGATGACCCTCAACACCGGCGATGAACTGGTGCGGATTGCCGGCCTTGTTCGCGCCGATGACATCTCTACCGACAACACCGTGCCGTCGACCCGTGTCGCCGATGCGCGCATCACCTACTCGGGCACCGGTTCGTTTGCCGATGCGAGTCAGCCAGGCTGGTTCGACCGTTTCTTCCTCAGCCCGCTGTTCCCTTTCTAGGTGGCCATGTTGAATTTCAGAAGTCTCTTGGTGGCCGGGCTCTTGCTGTCGGCAGCCTTCAACGCTCAAGCCGAGCGCCTGAAGGACATCGCCAGCATTTCCGGCGTGCGCTCCAACCAATTGATCGGCTACGGCCTGGTGGTCGGGCTCAACGGCACCGGCGACCAGACGACGCAGACCCCGTTCACCCTGCAGACCTTCAACAACATGCTCTCGCAGTTCGGCATCAAGGTGCCGCCGGGTTCTGGCAACGTGCAGTTGAAGAACGTCGCGGCGGTGTCGATCAGCGCCGATTTGCCGGCGTTCGCCAAGCCGGGTCAGCAGGTCGACATCACCGTTTCGTCCATCGGTAACTCCAAGAGCTTGCGCGGCGGCACCTTGCTGCTGACGCCACTCAAGGGTATCGATGGCAACGTTTATGCGGTGGCCCAGGGCAACCTGGTGGTCGGTGGTTTCGATGCGGAAGGGCGAGACGGCTCGAAGATCACCGTCAACGTTCCGTCGGCCGGTCGCATCCCGGGTGGTGCGTCGGTGGAGCGTGCGGTGCCGAGCGGATTCAACCAGGGCAACAGCCTGACGCTGAACCTCAACCGTTCCGACTTCACCACCGCCAAGCGCATCGTCGACAAGATCAACAACATGCTCGGCCCTGGCGTGGCCCAGGCCATCGACGGCGGTTCGATTCGTGTGACCGCGCCGCTCGATCCGAGCCAGCGGGTCGACTACCTGTCGATCCTGGAAAACCTCGAAATCGATCCGGGCCAGGCGGTGGCGAAAGTCATCATCAACTCCCGTACCGGCACCATCGTGATCGGCCAGAACGTCAAGGTTTCCCCGGCCGCCGTGACCCACGGCAGCCTGACCGTGACCATTACCGAAGACCCGATCGTCAGCCAACCCGGCCCTCTGTCCAATGGCACGACGGCGGTGGTGCCGCGTTCGAAGGTCAACGCCCAGCAGGAAGCCAAGCCGATGTTCAAGTTCGGCCCAGGCACCACCCTCGACGAGATCGTGCGGGCGGTGAACCAGGTCGGCGCGGCGCCGGGTGACTTGATGGCGATCCTCGAAGCGCTGAAGCAGGCCGGCGCCCTGCAAGCCGATCTGATCGTGATCTGAGGACGGCCATCGTGGATATGCGCAAGAGCGGTCAGGTCAGCAGCAGCGATTCAGGCTCCTATTCGGACCTCAATCGCCTGAATCAGCTCAAGGTCGGCGACAAGAACAGCGACGGCAACATGCGCAAGGTGGCGCAGGAGTTCGAATCGCTGTTCCTCGGTGAGATGCTCAAGTCCATGCGCTCGGCAACCGAAGCGCTGGGGCAGGACAATCCGATGAACACGCCGGCCGCCAAGCAGTACCAGGAAATGTACGACCAGCAACTGGCCGTTTCCATGTCCCGCGAGGGCGGAGGTATCGGCCTGGCGGACGTGCTGATGCGCCAGATGTCAAAGAACAAACCAATGGCCCCAGGTGAGGCCGCCGCTGCGTCGCTGGCCAAGCAAGAGGCTGCCAAGGCTGCCGCTCAAACACCGGTGGCGGCAGGCACGGTGGCAATCAATGGCCCGTTGTCGCGGGTCAATGGTCAGCGTCCGTTGTGGGCTTCTCGGTCAGTTCACGCTCCGCAAGAAGCGGGCGAGGGTGCCCATCGCAATGACATGGCGCTGATCAATCAGCGGCGCCTGGCATTGCCGCCGAAACTGGCTGATCGGTTGTTGGCCGGGCTGGTGCCTTCGGCGACGACCGCTGCCACGGCGATCAACAAGACACCGTTGCCTGAGCGCGCGACAAGCACCGGCACGGGACCGCTGTACAACGGCGACTGGCTGGCGAGCGCGCAGCAAGCCTCCAGTGGCGGCATGCAGATCTATGGTCGCGCCATGGCGCAGATTCCGTTGGCGCCGGCGAAGAAAGCCTTCAGTTCCGCCGACCAGTTCGTCAACACCATGTTGCCGATGGCCAAAGAAGCGGCTGCCCGCATCGGTGTCGATCCACGTTATCTGGTGGCCCAGGCGGCCCTGGAAACCGGCTGGGGCAAGTCGGTCATGCGTGCTCAGGACGGCAGCAGCAGCCACAACCTGTTCGGCATCAAGGCCGGCAATAGCTGGCAGGGCAGTTCGGCGCGGGCGATCACCAGCGAATTCAGGGATGGGCAGATGGTCAAGGAGACGGCCGAGTTCCGTTCCTACGACTCCTACAAGGACAGTTTCCATGACCTTGTGACTTTGCTGCAGACCAACAATCGCTATCAAGATGTCGTGAAGTCGGCCGATAACCCAGAACAGTTTGTACGCGAGTTGCAGAAGGCCGGTTACGCAACCGACCCGGACTACGCAAGCAAGATTTCGCAGATAGCCAAGCAGATGACGAGTTACCAGAACTACGCTGCGGCGGGCGTTTCCACCACGCCTTTATAGGCACAAGGTATAAGGTTTGAACCATGAGTTTGCTCAATATCGGGATGTCGGGTTTGTCCGCCAGTCACGCTTCGTTGGTGACTACGGGTAATAACATTTCCAACGTCGATACCGTCGGGTACTCGCGCCAGCAAACTGTCCAGGGCACCAAAAGCTCTATACAGAATGGCAATGTGTTCATCGGCACTGGCACTACTCTGGCTGATGTGCGTCGGGTCTATAACAGCTACCTTGATGCACAATTGCAGACCACCACTTCGCTTAACGGCGATGCGCAGGCTTATCTTGGGCAGGCGACGCAAGTGGACAAGTTGCTGTCCGACAGTGGTACCGGTATTACCAAGACACTGCAGTCATTTTTCTCGTCACTGCAAACGTTGTCCGGCAACGCCAACGACAATGCTTCGCGCCAGGCTTTGTTGACCAATGCCCAGGGCTTGAGCAGCCGTTTCAATGCGATGTCCCAGCAGTTGAAGCAGCAGGGGTCGTACATCAATGATCAGTTGGGCTCGATGGCCGATCAGGTCAACAAACTGGCGTCGACCGTTGCGGCCTACAACAAAAAAATTGGTGAAGTCAGTAGTTCGGGTGGAACGCCCAATGAATTGCTGGATCAGCGTAACGAAACTATCCGCCAGCTCAACGAACTGGTTGGCACACAGGTCACCGAAACCGACGGCCGACTGGATATCTACCTGGGTAGCGGCCAGCCGTTGGTTATCGGCGACACGGTCAATAAATTGCGCGTGGCGGTCGACCCGGCCGACCCTACTCGTGCCTCGATCATCATGGATCGAGGTAGTTCGTCGATCGATATCACGGGTGTGATGAGCGGCGGCCAGATGGGTGGATTGTTGCGCTATCGCACTGAAGTTCTGACGCCCGCGGTTAACAACCTGGGGCGTATCGCCATGGTTGTGGCCGATCAGGTCAACAAGCAGCTGGGGCAGGGCCTGGATCAGAGCGGTAACTTCGGTGCGGCACTGTTCAACAACATCAATAGCGCGGCGGCCATCAGCCAGCGCAGTATTGCCAGTGCCAACAACAATCCGGCGTCCGGCAATCTGAATGTCACCATCAAAGACACCAGCAAGCTGCAAGCCAGTGATTATCAGGTCACAGTCACCGCCACGGGCTACAACGTACGCCGACTGTCGGATAACACCGACATGGGTAACTTCGCTTTCGCCACGCCTCCTGCGGCCGACCCGGTCATCGATGGATTGAGCCTGAGCTTGAACAGTGGTTCGGTCGCTGTCGGGGACTCCTTCAAGATTACCCCGACCCGTAGCGGTGCTGCGGACATGACCACGGTCATGACCGATACCAAAACCCTGGCTACGTCCGCACCGCTGACCTCCACCAAGGCCTCGGGGAATGGCGGCACCGGTGCTGTCAGCCAGCCGAACTTGACCACCACTCTGGATATCTACGATCCGGTCCAGCGCCTGGAAGTGCAGACGGCGGTCAAGACATCGATGCCCGTGCGCATGCTGATGACCAGTGCTACCGCTTATGAAGTGTTCGATTCCAAGGGCAACAGCATCGGTACCGGCAACATTGTGCCAGGTCAGAACAACGACCTGAGTATCGCAGTGCCTTACACCGATGCCGGTGGCAACGCCAAAACCTTCAATGTGGGAATGACCGTCAGCGGCAGCCCTGCTTCGGGGGACAGCTTCAACATTTCCATGACTGCGGCCGACAGTACCGACAACCGCAACGCCCAGGCCTTGCTCGGTCTGCAAACCAAGGCGACAGTCGGTGCAACTGCGACCAGTCCGGGTGTGAGCTTTACCGATGCGTATGGTGGTCTGGTATCGAAGGTCGGCTCGCTGACCAAGCAGGGGCAACTGGATGCAACGGCTACCGATACCATCTTGACTGGCGCTCGAAACGCCCGTGACTCGCTGTCTGGTGTCGATCTCGATGAAGAGGCTGGCAACCTGACCAAGTTCCAGCAGTACTACACGGCCTCTTCGCAGATCATCAAGACTGCGCAGGAAATTTTCAGCACCCTGATCAATGCCCTTTAAGGAGCCGTAGAACATGCGCATTTCTACAGCACAGTATTACGCCACGACGGCCGCCAACTATTCTCGTAACCTCAACAATGTGATGAAGACGGCCGAGCAGGCCAGCAGCGGCGTGAAGCTCGAGACCGCGGCGGACGATCCTGTCGGCGCGGCGCGGTTGCTGCAACTCGAGCAGCAAAAAGCCATGTTGGGGCAATACACCACCAACATCAGCGCGTTGAACACGGCGCAGGCGCAGGAAGAGAGCGTGCTGGACAGCATCAACAACGTGCTGCAAAAAGTCAGTGAGTTGGCGATACGAGCCGGTGGCGGTTCGTTGAACGACGATGACCGTAAATCCATCGCCGCCGAACTCAAGCAGTCCGAAGAGCAATTGCTAAGCCTGATGAACAGCAAGGATGCCAGCGGCAAGTACATTTTCTCCGGTGCGAGTAACAACACTCAGCCGTTTGTACACAACAGTGACGGCACTTACAGCTATCAGGGCGACCAGACCCAGCTGGAACTGAAGATCGGCGATTCGATGTCCCTGGGCCTGAACGATACCGGTTGGGACGTTTTCCAGCAGGCAATCAATGCCGCCCGCAGTTCGACCACGATGACAGCACCTGCCGTTAATGACGGGCGGGTGGACTTGTCCCCGGGACTGGTAAATTCCGGTCCGGCCTTCGATGCGAGTTTCCGCAACGGTCAGCCTTACACCATGTCGTTCACCAGCAGTACCCAGTTCGTGATTACCGATGCGCTGGGTAATGACGTGACGGCGGAAGCGACCGGTGGTGGCAAGTTTGATCCGAGTGCCAAAGGCGGTTCCGACGTCAACTTCCGTGGTGTGACTTTTAAGCTGGACATCACTTTCCAGCCGGGTGACACACCTGCCGACTCCGCCAGTGCCGACGCCGTGATCGCCGGTCACAGCTTCCAGTTGACGGCCAAGCCGGACAGCTTCGTCGCCAACCGCGCTCCGAACAACCCATCGACGGCGATCATTGCCCAGACTACGGTAACCAACGCTGCCGACTACAAGAGCTTCTTCCCTGAAGGCGGCGCAGTCCTGAAGTTCACCGGTCCTGGAGCCTTCGAGCTGTACGCGCGCCCACTGACCAGCACCAGTACCCCGGTTACCACAGGGACTGTAGTGGCAGGCGTGGCGACGGCGGCGGGTGTCAGCTTCACTTTGGGCGGCACACCGCCGACTCCGGCGGCAGGTGATCAGTTCGACATCGCGGTCAATACCCACCAGACCCAGAACGTGCTTGATACCATCAGCCAGCTGCGTTCGGCGCTCGACGCGCCGACCCAAGGCAACCCTGTCGCCCAGCGTTTTATGGAAGACACCGTCGCTTCCGCCATTGCCAACCTGAACAATTCCAAGAACCAGGTCGACATGGCGCGTGGTGCGATCGGTGCACGGGGCAATGTGATGGATATGCAGGCAGATCAGAACACGAGTTCCGGCCTGATCAACGAATCGACCGGCAACTCGATCAAGAACACCGACCCGGCGGAAGTGCTGACGCGCCTGACCTTGCAGCAGACCATGCTGCAGGCCGCGCAACTGGCGTTTGCCAAGGTTTCCCAGTTGAGTCTGTTCAACAAGCTTTGAGTCGGTCTTGACCGCTCGCGGCCAGTCCCTTTCATGGGGGACTGGCTTTTTTTTGCCTTTTTTCGGCTCGTCGCATAGCAGGGTGGGGCGGGATCCGGACCATAAAATCAAATAAAGCACTGATCTCTGAGTGACCCGCCAGTCAAAACGCGCATCTTCACTGTATCCTGTCTGCGGGCGGTGAAAGGTGGCGGACTGTTCAAGCTGTTTGCTTGAGCGCCGACGATGCCAGGCCCTGACTGTAGACGCCCTCGATTCAGCGAGCGGCGATGTTCAGCTGTTTATTATTGGGAAGCCATAATGATTGGCATAAAAAATATTGCGAGTTACGTGCCGGCAGCCGGGGTTGATAACTACGCCCAGGGTGCAAAGTTCGACAAGGACGAAACCTTCATCCTTGGCAAGATCGGTTCGGCGTTTTTGCCGCGTATGGATGCCGATCAGGAAACGTCCGATCTGTGTGTCGAAGCCGCCAAAGCGCTGTTCGCCGCCAGCCCCGAGCTCAAACGTGAAGCCATCGATTGCCTGATCGTCGTCACCCAGAACGGTGATGAAGAAGGGTTGCCGCACACCGCAGCGATTGTTCAAGACAAGCTGGGCCTGCCGACCCATGTCGCCGCTTTCGATATTTCCCTGGGCTGTTCCGGCTATGTGTACGGCATCTACGCGATCAAAGGCTTCATGGAAGCGGCAGGTCTGAAAAACGGCTTGCTGATCACCGCCGATCCGTATTCGAAGATCGTCGACCCGGAAGACCGCAACACCACCATGTTGTTCGGTGATGCCGCCACTGCGACCTGGATGGGCGAAAACGCTGTCTGGCAGCTGGGCAAGTCGAAGTTCGGCACCGACGGTTCTGGCGCGCCGCACCTGAAGGTCACCGACGGTGTGTTCTTCATGAATGGCCGCCAGGTCTTCAACTTCGCCTTGTTGAAAGTCCCGGCGCATTTGCATGAGCTGCTGGATGAGTCGAACTTGCAGGCCAGCGACATCGATGCCTTCTGCATTCACCAGGGCAGCGCGGCCATCGTCGATGCCGTAGCGCGCCGCTTCGAAGAAGGTGAGCCGGAGAAGTTCGTCAAGGACATGCTCGAAACCGGCAACACGGTTTCCTCCAGCATTCCGCTGCTGCTGCAAAACCATGTGTTCGATTCGAAATGGACGCGCGTGGCCATCAGCGGCTTCGGGGTAGGTCTATCCTGGGGCTCGGCGATTCTCTATCGCGGTTGATAGCTGGAATACAGGCATAAAAAACGCCCGGTAACGTAAGTTGCCGGGCGTTTTGCTTTTTTATGGCGCCGATTTTCTGGCTGTAAAGCCTTGAAAATAAAGGGCTGGCACGCTGCCACTAAAAATTTGCAAAAAACCGCTCAAGCAAAGCCTCTTCACGACGATAACTATTACGTAGGTTCTCTAGGCCACACCAGGCGGTAGCCAGGGCCGGAAGCCGCAGTATCCATCCAACGAGGATTTCGTCATGGCTTTAACCGTAAACACCAACCTTGCTTCCTTGACCGTTCAGAACAACCTGAACAAAGCTTCCGGTAACCTGCAGACCTCCATGCAGCGCCTGTCCTCCGGCCTGCGTATCAACAGCGCTAAAGACGACGCTGCCGGCCTGCAGATTTCCAACCGTCTGACCAGCCAGATCAACGGCCTGGGCACTGCCATCAAGAACGCCGGTGACGGTATCTCCATCGCGCAAACGGCTGAAGGCGCGATGCAGGAATCCACCAACATCCTGCAAAAAATGCGTACCCTGGCTCTGGCTTCCGCGAACGGCTCGCCAAGCGCTGAAGACCGTAAGTCGAACAACGCCGAGTACTCGGCTCTGACTTCCGAACTGACCCGTATCGCTACCACCACTACTTTCGGTGGTCGTAACCTGCTGGACGGTTCTTTCGGTACTACCGCTTTCCAAGTGGGTGCTAACGCCAACCAGACCATCAACATGACTCTGGGCAACGTAGCGGCAAACAACGTTGGTTCGCAGCAACTGAAAAGCGTAACAAACGCACCGAGTGCTACTGGTGGTCTGACTGGCGGCCCTATTACTGTTACAGGCGGCGGTCAAACCAGCGCTGCAATTGCCGTGGCTGTTGGTGATTCGGCCAAGACCATTGCTGCCAAGTTGAACGGTGCTGTAGGTGGTCTGGGTGCAACCGCCAGTACTGAAGTTGCATTCACTGTAACTGCTGCTGCTGCAACTCCTGCTGCCTTCGACCTGACCGTAGGTGGTGCAACCGTCAGCTTCACCGGCTTGACTAGCACCTCCGATCTGGCGGATCAGTTGAAGTCCAACGCCGCAAAACTGGGCATCAGCGTTAACTACGATTCCTCGACTCAGGCCCTGTCGGTGAAATCCGATACCGGTGAAAACCTGAGCTTCACCAATGGTAACGCCAACGCCGCCCTCATCGGGGTTGCAGCGAAAAACGGTGCCGGTGTCCTCAGTACCTCCACCCCGCTCGTTGTAGGTGCTGGTCCAATCATCGCTACTGGTGCTATCTCGCTGAACTCCACCAACAGCTACTCGATGTCCGGTGCCGGCGTTGGTGGCTTGTTCGGTGCTGCTGCAGCTACTTCTGCCAGCTCGGCCAAAACAGTTGTCAGCAACACTGACGTGACCACTGCCGCCAACGCGCAAAACGCTGTTGACGTGATCAGCCAGGCAATTGCCAACATCGACTCCCAGCGCGCTGACCTCGGTGCGGTACAAAACCGTTTCGACAGCACCGTGTCGAACCTGCGCAGCATCTCGGACAACTCCACTGCTGCACGTGGCGTGATCCAGGACGTTGATTTCGCGGCCGAAACTGCTCAGCTGACCAAGCAACAAACCCTGCAACAGGCTTCCACT
Source organism: Pseudomonas sp. GL-RE-26 (assembly GCF_019956275.1). Classification (NCBI taxonomy): domain Bacteria; kingdom Pseudomonadati; phylum Pseudomonadota; class Gammaproteobacteria; order Pseudomonadales; family Pseudomonadaceae; genus Pseudomonas; species Pseudomonas sp. GL-RE-26. The sequence goes on along the minus strand of NZ_JAHBDI010000077.1, from coordinate 184,723 downwards.
GCGATCCTGTCCCAGGCTAACCAGCTGCCATCGGCTGTGCTGAAGCTGCTGGGTTAATTCCAGCGCTTGGTAACTGACGGAAGGGCGCGTTTACGCGCCCTTTTGTTTTTTTCATGATCAGGAGATTAGGCATGGACATGAGCGTCAAGTTGAACCAGTCCTATCCCGCGGTTGCCCATCAGGGCGTAACGCCGAATGTCACTGGAAAACCGGAGCAGCCCAAGACTGAAGCGCTGAAGGCCTCGAACGCCGAGCCAAAGCGTGACGAGCTGGAAAAAGCTGTCACCGATATTCAGGAATTTGTCCAAGCTGCCCAACGCAATCTGGATTTTTCCATTGATGATTCCACCGGCCGGGTCGTGGTCAAGGTCATCGCCACCGAAACGGGTCTCGTGATTCGTCAGATCCCGTCGGAAGCTGCACTAAAACTGGCTCAGAGCCTGTCGGACGCCAGTAGTTTGTTGTTTGACGGCAAAGTCTGAACTGGCATGAATTTTGTTGCTGTCGTTGTTTAAGGCGTTCCTGGTCAAGAAAACGGCAGCCACTGGATAAGGAGAGAGATGATGGCGGGTACATCGGTTAGTGGTATTGGTTCGAACATCGATACCCAGGCGATTGTGAAAACTTTGGTGGACTCCGAAAGAGCGCCGAAGCAGACGCAGATCAACAACCAAACGCTGAAAGCAACCACCTCGCTGTCGTCGATCGGCAAAATTCAGGCGGCGCTGGATGCTTTCCGTGGCGCGTTGGAGAACATGAAAACCACCGCCAGCTTCAGCGGGTTGAGCGGTTCGTCTTCTGACGAAAAAGTCGCCACCGTGACCACGGGTGCTGGCGCGGCGGTTGGCAGTTTTTCGCTGCTGGTCAACAAGTTGGCCACAGCGTCGAAACTTTCGACCAAGGTCTTTGCCGGCGGCGCTTCTTCAGTGGTCAATGCCGGTTCTACACCGACCACGCTGACTATCAATCAGGGCACTAACAAGTTCGACGTCAGCGTTCCCGGCGGCGCAACGTTGCAGCAGGTACGTGACTCGATCAACTCGCAGTACGCCAACCAGGGCTTGAGTGCCAACATTCTGACCGATGCTACCGGTTCTCGAATGGTGTTGACCTCGACCACGACGGGTGTTGGTTCGGACTTGACTCTGTCGGGGACCTCAGGTCTGGAGACCGGATATTCGGTTCTCGCTACACCACAGAATGCCGAGTACGTTCTGGATGGTGTGTCGATGACGTCCAAGAGCAATACCATTGCCGATGCGGTAAGCGGGATCACCGTCAAGCTGGCAGGGGTTTCTCCGGTACCGTCCGGTGGTGGTGCGGCGACGCCGTCCACCATCACCGTCGCTGCCAACAACGCAACACTGAAGTCTTCGGTCAAGGGTTTCGTCGATACCTACAATGCCCTGATCAAAGCTGCAAATGCCGAGACTCAGGTCACCACCAACGCCGATGGTTCCGTAACATCCGGGGCCCTGACTGGCGACGCCTCACTGCGTTCGATGATATCGGCGGTGCGGACCGAGCTGAACGCAATGGGCGGTAGCGGTCAGTTGAAGTCGCTTGCCCAGTTTGGTGTCAAGACGGACCAGAAGACCGGGTTGCTGTCGATCAATGACAAGTTGTTCGATGCCGCTGCGCTTACCAATGCTGCCGACATTAACGGTATCTTCACCGGTGATACCGGTTTGCTGGCGCGCATGAAGTCTGCCACAGACAGCTTTGCACTGAGCAAGACCGGTGTGTTCGCTGCGCGTTCGGCAAGCCTGACCGACAGCCTGAACGACCTGAAGAAGCAGCAGGACACCCTCAATGAGCGGATGACCAGCTTGCAAGCGAGCCTGAGCGCCAAGTACACCGCGATGGACTCCCTGGTGGCCAGGCTGCGCGCCCAGAGCGACAGCATCATGACCACGCTCAATGCGCTGAACAATCCGAAGTCGGACTGATCCGGATCAGGCATAAAAAAACCCAGGCAGGCTGTCATGGCAGTGTCTGGGTTTTTTTCTTTGGTGGCGGGTCTACGTTAAAGTTATGTGTCGCTCAGTCGACATAAAGATCAGAGCCTTCCCAATTTCAAGCTGTTGTCTGTCACGAGGTAGAAACATGAACCCCATGAGAGCCCTTCGCCAATATCAGAAGGTCAATTCCCATGCCCAGATATCTGAAGCCAACCCCCATCGCCTGGTACAGCTGCTGATGGAGGGCGGGCTGGACCGCATGGCCCAGGCCAAAGGTGCCATGGAGCGGGGCGACACTGCACTCAAGGGTTTGATGATGGGCAAGGCCGTGGACATCATCATCGGCCTGCGTGATGGCTTGAACCCGGAAAAGACCGAAGATCCGGCATCGCTGCAACAGCTCGACAATTTGTACGCCTACATGATGACGCGTCTGATGGAAGCCAATCGCGATAACAACGCGGCGATCATCGACGAAGTATCGGGTTTGCTCGAAACCCTCAAAAGCGGTTGGGATGCCATTGCCAATCAATAGGCCCGAGGGTCTGAGGATGACGTCATGAGTCAAGCACTGCGGCGGATTGAAGAAACACGTGAAGCCTTGGTCGACGCCCTGGCGGCGCGCAACTGGGATGCCATTGGCGAGCTGGATGCGGCGTGTCGCGAATGCGTCGACGAAGTGCTCAGCGACGCGCCCATCGACGAAGACGCGGTGCGGACTAATCTGGAAGGGTTGCTGGCCGTTTACAAAGAGTTGCTGACCGCGACGATGGGCGAGCGCCAGGCGATAGTCGATGAGATGTCGCAGATCAATCAAGCGAAGAGCGCGGCAAAGGTTTACCATCTGTTTGGTTAATTAACCCCAAGTTAATCCAAACAAGTGCGCCATAAATTTGACTGTGCACGGTTTTTTGACTTAACTAGTGGCTGGTTCCAGATTTCAGTCGTCTTCAGGCATATCAGGCCTGCAAGCGTTTAGCTTGCCCCAGCATTTTGGGCATTGAGTTGACTAGGGAAGTTGCTATTGCATGTGGCGTGAAACCAAAATTCTGCTGATCGATGACGATAGCGTCCGCCGCCGCGACCTGGCGGTGATTTTAAATTTTCTCGGCGAAGAAAATTTACCCTGCGGCAGCCATGACTGGCAGCAGGCTGTCGGCTCTTTGTCGTCAAGTCGTGAAGTGATCTGTGTCCTCATCGGGACGGTCAACGCTCCTGGTGCACTTCTGGGCTTGCTTAAGACACTCTCGACATGGGATGAGTTCCTTCCGGTTTTGTTAATGGGCGATAATTCTTCCATTGACCTGCCGGAAGACCAGCGTCGGCGAGTGCTTTCGACCCTCGAAATGCCGCCCAGCTACAGCAAATTGCTCGATTCGCTGCACCGTGCCCAGGTCTATCGCGAGATGTACGACCAGGCTCGCGAGCGCGGTCGCCATCGCGAACCCAATCTTTTCCGTAGCCTTGTCGGCACCAGCCGGGCGATTCAACACGTCCGCCAGATGATGCAGCAAGTCGCCGACACCGATGCCAGCGTGCTGATCCTCGGTGAGTCCGGCACTGGCAAGGAAGTGGTTGCGCGCAACCTGCATTACCATTCCAAGCGCCGCGAAGCGCCGTTCGTGCCGGTCAACTGCGGGGCGATCCCGGCCGAGTTGTTGGAAAGCGAATTGTTCGGTCATGAGAAGGGCGCCTTCACCGGGGCGATCACCAGCCGCGCCGGTCGATTCGAACTGGCCAACGGCGGCACCCTGTTCCTCGATGAAATCGGCGACATGCCGCTGCCGATGCAGGTCAAGCTGCTGCGTGTGTTGCAGGAGCGCACCTTCGAGCGCGTGGGCAGCAACAAGACCCAGAGCGTCGACGTGCGCATCATTGCGGCGACCCACAAGAATCTCGAAAGCATGATCGAGATCGGCACCTTCCGCGAAGACCTGTACTACCGCCTGAATGTGTTCCCGATCGAGATGGCGCCGCTGCGTGAGCGCGTCGAAGATATTCCGCTGCTGATGAACGAGCTGATCTCGCGCATGGAGCACGAGAAGCGCGGCTCGATCCGATTCAACTCGGCAGCGATCATGTCGCTGTGCCGCCATGGCTGGCCGGGCAACGTCCGTGAACTGGCCAACCTGGTGGAGCGCATGGCGATCATGCATCCATACGGCGTGATCGGTGTGGTCGAGTTGCCGAAGAAATTCCGCTACGTCGACGATGAAGACGAGCAGATGGTCGACAGCCTGCGCAGCGATCTGGAAGAGCGCGTGGCCATCAACGGCCATACCCAGGACTTCACCGCCAATGCCATGCTACCGCCAGAAGGCCTGGACCTGAAGGACTACCTCGGTGGTTTGGAGCAAGGGTTGATCCAGCAGGCGCTGGATGACGCCAACGGCATTGTGGCGCGCGCAGCCGAGCGCCTGCGCATTCGTCGTACCACACTGGTGGAAAAGATGCGCAAGTACGGCATGAGCCGTCGCGATGGAGACGAGCAGGCGGATGATTGACGCCTGTTTTCCAATCCATTCATTTATAAGAAGTTTTTTTTAGGCACGGGTATTGCTACATCCCTCGCAACGTTCCGTTTCACTGACGGTCAGCCAAGCGAGAGAGCACGATGCCCCAAGCCGCCCAGATGTCTCCTGTCCCTGATGCTTTGGGGCAACCGTCGTCCGTAGAGCAGGCGAGCCGGCTTGGCCTTGAGCAGGCATTTGCGCTGTTCAATCAGATGTCCAGTCAGTTGACCGATTCCTACAGCATGCTTGAAGCCCGGGTAACCGAGCTCAAGGGTGAACTGGCGGTGGTCAGTGCCCAGCGCATGCAGGAGCTGGCGGAAAAAGAACGCCTGGCCAACCGCCTGCAAAACCTCCTCGATCTGTTACCCGGCGGTGTCATCGTCATTGACGCCCAGGGCATCGTGCGCGAAGCCAATCCGGCAGCGTGCGAGTTGCTGGGGTTGCCGCTGGAAGGTGAATTGTGGCGCCACGTCATTGCCCGCTGTTTTGCGCCGCGCGAAGACGATGGCCATGAAGTCTCCCTCAAGGATGGTCGGCGCCTGTCGATCGCCACGCGCTCGCTGGACGCCGAACCTGGCCAGTTGGTGTTGCTCAACGACCTGACCGAAACCCGCCACCTGCAGGATCAACTGGCCCGCCATGAGCGGCTGTCGTCACTGGGGCGCATGGTCGCTTCGTTGGCTCATCAGATACGCACGCCGTTGTCCGCCGCGTTGCTGTATGCCAGTCATTTGACCGAGCAAGAGCTGCCTGTCGCTACCCAGCAGCGCTTTGCCGGGCGCCTCAAGGAGCGCCTGCACGAGCTGGAACACCAGGTGCGCGACATGCTGGTCTTTGCCCGGGGCGAGTTGCCGCTGACCGACCGCGTGACGCCCGGTCAGCTGATGCAATCGTTGCAAGCGGCGGCGCTGACCCACGTACAGGACCTGCCGATCCGCTGGCAGTGCGACAGTCATTCGGGGGAGTTGCTGTGCAATCGCGACACCCTGGTCGGTGCGATCCTCAATCTGATCGAGAACGCCATTCAGGCCAGTGCCGGTCAATTGCGCCTCAAGATTCACCTCTACACCCGCGGCAACAGCCTGCGTCTGTGTGTCAGTGACAGTGGCTCCGGTATCGATGCCGCCGTTCTGGCGCGATTGGGCGAACCCTTTTTTACCACCAAGACTACCGGCACAGGTCTTGGCCTGACCGTGGTCAAGGCAGTGGCGCGTGCTCATCAGGGAGAATTGCAGTTGCGTTCGCGGCTCGGTCGCGGCACCTGCGCACAGGTGATCCTGCCGTTGTTCAGCAGCGCTCAAGGAGCGGAGTGACACAAATGGGTATCAAGGTTCTGCTGGTCGAGGACGACCGCGCGTTGCGCGATGCGCTGGCCGATACGCTGTTGCTCGCGGGGCACGATTTCAAGGCGGTGGGTTCGGCCGAGGAGGCGTTGCTTGCCGTCGGCGGCGAGGCTTTCAGCCTGGTGATCAGTGACGTCAACATGCCGGGCATGGACGGCCACCAGTTGCTGGGCCTGCTGCGAGCGCGGCAGCCGCAGTTGCCGGTGTTGCTGATGACCGCTCACGGTGCGGTCGAGCGTGCGGTCGATGCGATGCGACAAGGGGCGGCGGACTACCTGGTCAAGCCATTCGAGCCCAAGGCGTTGCTCGATCTGGTGGGGCGTCATGCCCTGGGCAGTCTTGGCCTGACCGAGGGTGAGGGGCCGATAGCGTTCGAGCCTGCGAGCGCGCAGCTACTCGAGTTGGCGGCGCGGGTCGCACGCAGCGATTCCACGGTGTTGATCTCGGGTGAGTCGGGCACGGGCAAGGAAGTGCTGGCGCGTTACATCCATCAGCACTCTCATCGTTCCAGTCAGCCGTTCATTGCGATCAACTGCGCAGCGATCCCGGACAACATGCTCGAAGCGACCTTGTTCGGGCACGAGAAGGGCTCCTTCACCGGCGCCATAGCCGCGCAAGCCGGCAAGTTCGAACAGGCCGACGGCGGCACCATCCTGCTCGACGAAATTTCCGAAATGCCCCTGGGGCTTCAGGCCAAACTGCTGCGCGTGCTGCAAGAGCGCGAGGTCGAAAGGGTTGGGGCGCGCAAGCCGATCACACTGGACATTCGCGTGGTCGCCACCACCAATCGCGACCTGGCGGGTGAAGTGGCAGCAGGGCGCTTCCGCGAAGATCTTTACTATCGCCTGTCGGTGTTTCCCCTGGCCTGGCGCCCGTTGCGAGAGCGCACCGCCGACATACTGCCGCTGGCCGAGCGACTGCTGGCCAGGCACGTCAATAAAATGAAGCATGCGGCTGCCAGATTGTCCCCCGAGGCCCAGGCGTGCCTGATCGGTTATCCGTGGCCGGGTAACGTGCGTGAACTGGACAACGCGATTCAACGTGCGCTGATTCTGCAGCAGGGTGGCTTGATCCAGCCGCAGGATTTCTGCCTGGCCGGTCCGGTGGCTTGTGCGCCACTGCCTGCACTGGCGCAAGTACCGGTGCGCGCTGTGGAAATCGAGTCCGAGTCGGCCGGTGCGCTGGGCGATGACCTGCGTCGCCGTGAATTCCAGATGATCATCGATACCTTGCGCGCCGAGCGCGGTCGTCGCAAAGAGGCGGCCGAGCGCCTGGGTATCAGCCCGCGGACCTTGCGCTACAAGCTGGCGCAGATGCGCGATGCCGGCATGGACGTGGAAGCCTTTCTGTTCGCGACCTGATTGGCGGACAACAAAAGGCCCGGGAAGGGCTTTTGTTCAGAGTGGCCATGGAGCTGGCACCCTTGTTGCTAACACCTCACTACCCGCCGAGTGAGTGTCAAAAAATTGCGGGTCGTCAAAGAGAGAAACCATGAGCCAAGGTATTGAATTCAATCGGTTGATGCTGGATATGCGGGCCATGCAAATGGATGCCATGTCTGCGCCGAAATCGACTGCCGTCCCTGAAATGACGGGCAGCAGCTTTTCCGACATGTTCGGTCAGGCCATCAATAAAGTGAACGACACCCAACAGGCTTCCACGCAGTTGGCCAGTGCGTTCGAAATCGGCAAAAGCGGCGTCGACCTGACCGATGTGATGATTTCCTCGCAGAAGGCCAGCGTGTCATTCCAGGCGTTGACCCAAGTGCGCAACAAAGTGGTTCAGGCCTACCAAGACATCATGCAGATGCCGGTTTAAAGGACGAGATTGAGTCATGGCAGAAGCAGTCGCCGATAACGTTCCGGCCAAGGCCACCCCAATAGACGGCAAACCGCCGCTGTTCGGGTTGTCCTTCCTGGAAAACCTCTCCGAGATGACCATGTTGCGTCAGGTGGGCCTGTTGGTCGGCCTGGCGGCGAGCGTGGCGATTGGTTTTGCCGTGGTGTTGTGGTCCCAGCAACCGGACTACCGGCCTCTGTACGGCAGCCTTGCCGGCATGGACGCCAAGCAGGTCATGGATACCCTGGCCTCCGCCGATATCCCGTACACCGTCGAACCCAATTCCGGTGCCTTGCTGGTCAAGGCCGATGACCTGTCCCGTGCGCGGCTCAAGCTCGCGGCCGCTGGTGTCACTCCCAGCGACGGCAACATCGGTTTTGAAATCCTCGACAAGGAACAGGGACTGGGCACCAGCCAGTTCATGGAAGCGACCCGCTATCGTCGCGGCCTCGAAGGCGAACTGGCTCGCACCATTTCCAGCCTGAACAACGTCAAGGGTGCCCGCGTGCATCTGGCGATCCCGAAAAGTTCGGTGTTCGTGCGCGACGAGCGCAAGCCGAGCGCTTCGGTTCTGGTTGAGCTCTATTCCGGTCGTTCCCTCGAACCCGGCCAGGTCGTGGCCATCATCAACCTGGTGGCGACCAGTGTTCCCGAGCTCAGCAAGTCGCAGATCACTGTGGTCGACCAGAAGGGCAACCTGCTCTCGGATCAGGCGGAAAACTCCGAACTGACCATGGCTGGCAAGCAGTTCGACTACAGTCGTCGCATGGAAAGCATGCTCACCCAGCGTGTGCACAACATCCTGCAGCCAGTGCTGGGCAATGACCGCTACAAGGCTGAAGTCTCGGCCGACGTGGATTTCAGTGCTATCGAGTCGACTTCCGAGCAATTCAACCCGGATCAACCGGCGTTGCGCAGCGAGCAGTCGGTCAACGAACAACGTACCGCCAGCAATGGCCCGCAAGGCGTGCCGGGTGCCCTGAGCAACCAGCCTCCAGCGCCGGCCTCCGCGCCACAGACCACCGGCGGCACGCCGGGGGCAGCTGGCATGGTGCAACCGGGCCAGCCGCTGGTTGATGCCAACGGCCAGCAAATCATGGACCCGGCCACCGGTCAGCCGATGCTCGCACCGTACCCGGCGGACAAGCGTCAACAATCGACCAAGAACTTCGAACTCGACCGCTCCATCAGCCACACCAAGCAGCAGCAGGGCCGGTTGAATCGCCTGTCGGTGTCGGTGGTGGTCGATGATCAGGTCAAGATCAACCCGGCTAACGGCGAAACCACCCGTGCGCCCTGGAGCGCCGATGAATTGGCGCGCTTCACTCGCCTGGTCCAGGACGCGGTCGGCTTCGATGCCAGCCGTGGTGACAGCGTCAGCGTGATCAACATGCCGTTCTCCGCCGAGCGCGGTGAAGTGATTACCGAAATTCCGTTCTACTCCCAGCCGTGGTTCTGGGACATCGTCAAGCAAGTGCTGGGTGTGCTGTTCATTCTGGTGCTGGTGTTCGGTGTGCTGCGTCCGGTGCTCAACAACATCACCGGTGGTGGCAAGGGCAAGCAGCTGGCCGGTATCGGCAGCGACGTCGAACTGGGTGGCATGGGCGGTCTGGACGGCGAGCTGGCCAACGACCGTGTCAGCCTCGGTGGCCCGACCAGCATCCTGTTGCCGAGCCCGAGCGAGGGCTATGACGCTCAGTTGAACGCAATCAAGAGTCTGGTGGCAGAAGATCCGGGTCGTGTGGCCCAGGTCGTGAAAGAGTGGATTAACGCAGATGAGTGATAACCGAGCCGTTGCCGCCAAACTGTCCAAGGTCGACAAAGCCGCAATCCTGTTGCTGTCCCTGGGCTCCACCGACGCTGCCCAAGTGCTGCGCCACATGGGCCCCAAAGAGGTTCAGCGCGTGGGCGTGGCCATGGCCCAGATGGGTAATGTGCACCGCGAGCAGGTCGAGCAGGTGATGAGCGAGTTCGTCGATATCGTCGGCGACCAGACCAGCCTGGGCGTCGGCTCCGACGACTATGTGCGCAAGATGCTCACCCAGGCCCTGGGCGAAGACAAGGCCAACGGCCTGATCGACCGCATCCTGCTCGGTGGCAACACCAGCGGCCTCGACAGCCTGAAGTGGATGGAGCCGCGCGCCGTCGCCGACGTGATCCGCTACGAGCACCCGCAGATCCAGGCGATCGTGGTGGCGTATCTCGATCCGGACCAGGCCGGTGAAGTGCTGGGCAACTTCGACCACAAGGTGCGGCTCGACATCATCCTGCGGGTGTCCTCGCTGAACACCGTACAGCCAGCGGCCCTGAAAGAGCTCAACCAGATTCTCGAGAAGCAGTTCTCCGGCAACTCGAATGCCTCGCGCACCACCTTGGGTGGCATCAAGCGCGCGGCGGACATCATGAACTTCCTCGACAGCTCCATCGAAGGCCAACTCATGGACTCGATCCGCGAAGTCGACGAAGACCTGTCCGGTCAGATCGAAGACCTCATGTTCGTGTTCAACAACCTGGCCGATGTCGACGACCGCGGGATCCAGGCACTGTTGCGCGAAGTGTCCTCCGATGTGCTGGTGCTGGCCCTCAAGGGGTCGGACGAAGGCGTCAAGGAGAAGATCTTCAAGAACATGTCCAAGCGTGCGGCCGAACTGTTGCGCGACGACCTGGAAGCCAAGGGCCCGGTGCGCGTCAGCGACGTGGAAACCGCGCAGAAAGAAATCCTCACCATTGCCCGCCGTATGGCCGAAGCCGGAGAAATCGTTCTCGGCGGCAAGGGCGGCGAGGAAATGATCTAACACCATGGTCAAGAATGATGATGCACCCACTGACCTGATCCGGGCCAGGGATGTCAGTGGCTTCGAGTCCTGGGCGCTGCCCAGCTTCGACCCGCCGGAACCTGAGCCTGAACCAACGCCTGAACCCGAACCGCCGGAAATGGAAGAGGTGCCGCTGGAGGAAGTCCAGCCACTGACCCTGGAAGAACTCGAAAGCATTCGCCAGGAAGCCTACAACGAAGGCTTCGCGGTGGGTGAGAAGGAGGGCTTCCACAGCACCACGCTCAAGGTCCGTCAGGAAGCCGAACAGGCGCTGGCCCCGAAAGTTGCCGGGCTGGAACAGTTGATGGCGAACTTGTTCGAGCCTATCGCTGAGCAGGACACCCAGATTGAAAAGTCGCTGGTCGACCTCGTGCAGCACATCACCAGACAGGTGATCCAGCGCGAACTGGCCATCGACTCGACGCAGATCGAACACGTCATGCGCGAGGCCCTCAAGCTCTTGCCGTTGGGCGTGGGCAATGTGCGGCTGTACATCAATCCGCAGGACTTCGCACAAGTCAAAGCCCTGCGCGAGCGTCATGAGGAAACCTGGCGCATCGTCGAGGATGAGTCGTTGTTGCCTGGCGGCTGCCGGGTCGAGACCGAGCACAGTCGCATCGACGCCACGGTGGAAACCCGTGTCGCGCGGGTGATGGACAAGCTGTTCGATCAATTGCACGAGCAGGCCTTGCACCCGGCCGCGCCGGACCTTAGCCTGGAATTGCCGATCGACAGCAAGCCGGCGACCGCGCCAGAAGCGGATGCACCTGATGCGCCTTGAGCGCACCAGCTTCGCCAAGCGCCTGGGCAGTTACGCCGAGGCGACTGAATTGGCCGGCGCGCCGATCCTTGAGGGCCGCCTGCTGCGCATGGTCGGCCTGACCCTCGAAGCTGAAGGCCTGCGCGCCGCCATGGGCAGTCGCTGCATGGTCATCAACGACGACAGCTATCACCCGGTACAGGTTGAAGCCGAAGTGATGGGCTTCTCCGGCAGCAAGGTCTTTCTGATGCCGGTCGGTAGCGTCGCCGGCATCGCGCCCGGTGCCCGAGTGGTGCCCTTGGCCGACACCGGTCGCCTGCCCATGGGCATGAGCATGCTCGGACGGGTGCTCGACGGTGCCGGTCGTGCGCTGGACGGCAAGGGCGGGATGAAGGCCGAAGACTGGGTTCCAATGGACGGCCCGACCATCAACCCGCTTAAGCGCGAACCGATCAGCGAGCCGCTGGACGTGGGCATCCGTTGCATCAACGGCATGTTGACGGTCGGTCGCGGCCAGCGACTCGGCCTGTTCGCCGGTACCGGTGTCGGTAAATCCGTGCTGTTGGGCATGATGACGCGCTTTACCGAGGCCGACATTATCGTCGTCGGGCTGATCGGTGAGCGGGGTCGTGAAGTCAAGGAATTCATCGAGCACATCCTCGGTGAAGAAGGGCTCAAGCGTTCAGTGGTGGTGGCGTCCCCGGCGGACGATGCACCGCTGATGCGTCTGCGTGCGGCCATGTATTGCACGCGCATCGCCGAGTATTTCCGCGACAAGGGCAAGAACGTCCTGTTGCTCATGGATTCACTGACCCGTTTCGCCCAGGCCCAGCGGGAAATCGCCCTGGCCATCGGTGAGCCGCCGGCGACCAAGGGCTATCCGCCGTCGGTGTTCGCCAAGCTGCCGAAGCTGGTGGAGCGGGCCGGCAACGCGGAGAAAGGTGGTGGTTCGATCACCGCGTTCTACACCGTGCTGTCCGAAGGCGACGACCAGCAAGACCCGATTGCCGACTCGGCGCGGGGCGTGCTCGACGGGCACATCGTGCTGTCCCGGCGCTTGGCCGAGGAGGGGCATTACCCGGCCATCGATATCGAAGCGTCCATCAGCCGGGTGATGCCGGCGGTGGTGTCGCCGGAGCACATGGTGCGCGCGCAGTACTTCAAGCAATTGTGGTCGCGTTATCAGCAGAGTCGCGACCTGATCAGCGTCGGCGCCTATGTCGCCGGCGGAGATCGCGAGACCGATCTGGCGATTTCCCTGCAACCGCAATTGGTCAAATACCTGCGCCAGGGCCTCAACGACAGCATCAGCCTGGGCGAAAGCGAGGCGTATCTGGCCTCGATCTTCGCGCCAGCGGCAGGCGGTTAAGCGGTCATGGCCCTGAGTCGGGCGGGACGGCTGGCGCCGGTGGTGGAAATGGCCGAAAAGGCCGAAAAAACCGCAGTCCAGCGCCTGGGGCACTTTCAAGGGCAGGTTCGCCTGGCTGAAAGCAAGCTCGCCGACCTTGAAGCCTTCCGTCTCGACTATCAGGAACAATGGATCGTGCGCGGCAGTGGCGGTGTCTCGGGCCAATGGTTGCTGGGCTATCAGGGCTTTCTCGCGCAACTGGGCACGGCCATCGACCAGCAGCGGCAAAGCCTGGCCTGGCATCAGAACAACTTGAACAAGGCCCGGGAGACCTGGCAGCAGGCGTTTGCCCGGGTCGAAGGCTTGCGCAAGCTGGTTCAGCGCTACGCCGATGAAGCGCGGGCGCTGGAAGACCGGCGCGAACAGAAGCTGCTGGATGAATTGTCCCAGCGCTTGCCGCGTGAGAATCCGTATTGAACCAGGACGGGCGCGATGTCGATTTGACAGGCACCATGATTTCCAACCTTGCCCCAACCTCTACACGATGCTAAAACTTGTACAAGCAGGTTCCTCAATGACAAGGAAGCCATGAAATGTCAGTCGTTTCAGAAGTGTCCCAGGACGGGCAAAAGCTGACGATCTCGGTCAAGGGTCGTTTCGATTTCGCCAAGCATCAGGAATTTCGTCAGTCCTACGAAGATAAACAGCTATCGGCGGTCGTGGTCGATCTGAAAGAGGCCACTTACCTCGACAGCTCGGCCCTGGGCATGTTGCTTTTGCTGCGCGATCACGCCGGTGGCGACGATTCCGATGTGCGCGTCGTCAACAGCAGTACCGACGTGCGCAAAATTCTCGCCATCTCCAACTTCGACAAACTGTTCGACATCAGTTGATTGCCATGCAGCCACTGGAGCCGCTGACGATCCTGATTGCCGAGGACAGCGCCGCCGATCGCCTGCTGTTGTCGAGCATCCTGCGCCGCCAGGGGCACGACGTGCTGACGGCGGCCAACGGTGCCGAAGCGGTCGACGTGTTTGGCCGGCAGCAACCGCACCTGGTGTTGATGGATGCGATGATGCCCGTCATGGACGGCTTCGAGGCGGCCCGGCAGATCAAGGCCCTGGCCGGGGAAACCCTGGTGCCGATCATCTTCCTCACGTCGTTGTCCGAAAGCGAAGCCCTGGCCCGTTGCCTGGAAGTCGGCGGTGACGACTTTCTGGCAAAGCCCTACAACCAGGTGATTCTCGCTGCCAAGATCAAGGCGATGGATCGCTTGCGGCGCTTGCAGGATACCGTGCTGCAACAGCGTGACCAGATCGCCCGGCACCACGACTACCTGCTCAACGAACAGCGCGTGGCCAAGGCCGTTTTCGACAAGGTGGCACACTCCGGCTGCCTGAATGCCGCTCCGAATATCCGTTATCTGCAATCGCCCTATGCGCTGTTCAACGGCGACCTGTTGCTGGCCGCGTTCACTCCGGCCGGAGACATGCACGTGCTGCTGGGCGACTTCACCGGCCACGGTCTGCCGGCGGCGGTGGGCGCCATGCCTCTTGCCGAAGTCTTCTACGGGATGACCGCCAAGGGCTACGGCCTGGCGGAAACCCTGCGCGAGATGAATGCCAAGCTCAAGCGCATCCTGCCGGTTGACATGTTCTGCTGTGCCACGTTGCTGTGCCTGAGTTTTCAGCGCCGTTCGGTGGAAGTCTGGAACGGCGGCATGCCGGACGGTTACCTGCATCGCATCGCCAGTGGCGAGCGAACGCCTCTGCCAGCGCGGCACCTGCCATTGGGGGTACTGAGCCCGGAATCCTTCGATGAGCGTACCGACGTGTATCCCATGGCCCTCGGGGATCGGGTGTTTCTCCTGTCCGATGGCGTGATCGATACCTGTGACGCCAATGATCAGTTGTTTGGCGTGCAGCGATTGCAGTGGGTGTTTGCCGCCAATCGCCATCCGGATGCACTGTTCGAAGAGATCGAGCAGGCGCTGCGTCATTTCGGCGGAGAAGCGCGCGACGATGTCAGCATGGTCGAAATCAGCCTGCTGGAGACGGCACAGATCACTCCGCCGGCGTTGGTCTACTCCGACAGCGGCCAGTCCTGTCCGCTGGACTGGTCGGTGAGTTTCGAGTTTCGCGCCGCCACGCTCAAGCGCTTCAATCCGTTGCCCTATCTGTTGCAGTTGTTGCTTGAGGTCCATGGTCTTCGGGCTCAGAGCGGTGCGCTCTACAGTGTGCTGGCGGAGCTCTATTCCAATGCGCTGGAACATGGCGTGCTGGGGCTGGATTCGAGCCTCAAGCGCGATGCTTCGGGGTTTGCGCGGTATTATCAAGAGCGCAATACCCGGCTCGACGAGCTGCAGGAAGGCTATGTACGGTTACATTTGCAGGTGACGCCAATGGACGATGGCGGTTGCCTGGCCATTCACATCGAAGACAGCGGCAAGGGTTTCGATGTCGAGCGGGTGATGGCAAGGCCATTGGAAGACGTCCGCCTGTCGGGACGTGGGGTCAGTCTGATCCGCCAGTTGGGGCGTAATGCCCGCTGGAGCGACAATGGTCGAAGTGCACGCGTGGAGTTTATCTGGGAGGCTCTGGCATAATCCGCGCATTCTTGATCAAGGAGTGAGCAAGTGGACGACACACATGTGGATCGCGACGTGCTGAGCGCATTGCAGGAAGTGATGGAAGAGGGCTATCCGGATCTGCTGGATATCTTTCTTGCGGACTCCGAAGAGCGCCTGAAAGTCTTGAGAACGGCTGACAGTACCGCACTGCTGGTTGAAGTCGCCCATAGCTTCAAGGGCAGCAGCAGCAATATGGGCGCCGTCAGGCTGACCGAGCTCTGCCACCAGCTTGAGCAGCAGGCCAGAAGTTTGCCAAGCGCCGCCGTTCAGGAACTGGTCGGCGAAATCGACCGCGAATTCGCCGGTATCCGGCCGCTGTACGAAGCTGAACGACAGCGTTGCCCGGCGAAAATCTGAGCGCACGCTGCATTTGGCCTTCTTCGAGTGAAACTGGCCCGACCTTTGCAGTCAACTCATCCAACTGTACTTACGAGCCCCGTGCAGCGGAGACCGTTTCATGCCCGTTACCCCCGATATTCTGCTTCAGGCCTCCAGACAGGCCAAGACTCAAGCCGGCTCCGCCAATCCTGCGGCGCAGACCGTTGAGCCCGGGGGCACGGCCGCAAGCTTCGCTCATGTCTATGCCAGCCAGGCCCAGAACAAGCCCAATGTGTTGGCGGATGCCTCGGTCAAGCCGGGTCGTGACACAACCAGCGATGTCGCCGGAAAAAAAGACGCTGGCGACGACAAGTCTGCAACCGAGGAACCGGTGGTTGCCGATGGCGGCAAATCCTTGCCTGCTGACCAGTCGGTACAGGCGGACGACAAGACCGCCGGCGATGTTGCGTCAGATGCCGTTCCGGCTCCGGTCGTTGATGCCGCACTGCTGGATCCGGCGCTTGATCCTTCATTGCAGCCCGTCGTGCCGGCACCGGTAGCCCCCGCCGTGGTCGACACCGTGCAACCTGTGGTTGAAATGCCGGTTTCCGACGCGGCTACGGCTACGGCTACGGCTACCGCTGCAATCGCTCCAGCGCCGGCCACTGCCGACGGTGATTTCGATCCCTCGACCGATCCGCTCGACGCTTTACCGGCGGTGCGCCTGGCGATGGAGCAGGGCGGTCACGTATCGGCTTCCAGCCAGGCACAGCCCAAGGCTGCACCGACACAGGCACAAGCCCCGGCTGACGGAGAGCTGACGTCGGCGCAAAACTTTGCCGCCGGCATGGCGACCCTGCTGGATGTTCAGGGTGACAAGAGCAGCACCAGCCAAGGTGACGACAAGGCTTTCAGCGGCTTGATCGATGACGGCCTGAAGGATCTCAAGTCCGCCAGCAGCGACACCCGTGTCGATGATTTCGCCAACCGTCTGGCAGCGTTGACCCAGGCGGCCACACCGAAGACAGCCAATGCCTTGCCGGTGAACCAGCCAATCGCCATGCATCAGAGCGGTTGGACCGAAGAGGTGGTGAACCGGGTCATGTACCTGTCCAGCGCCAATCTCAAGGCGGCGGACATCCAGTTGCAGCCCGCTGAACTCGGGCGTCTGGACATTCGGGTGAACATGGTTCCCGATCAACAGACCCAGGTCACGTTCATGAGTGCGCATCCGAGCGTCCGTGAGGCGCTGGATGGCCAGGTCCATCGCTTGCGCGACATGTTCGCGCAACAGGGCATGGGGCAGGTCGATGTCAATGTTTCGGACCAGTCCCGTGGTTCGCAGCAAGGGCAGGAACAAGCCCGGCAAAGCCAGACCGGACGGACCAGTGCCGGCGGTGGTCGCCTCGACTCGATGGATGACGACATCACCTCGAGCGTCGCTGAAGTAGCGGCCAACACCACCAGCGTGATCGGCTCCAGCGCTGTCGACTACTACGCCTGATCAACACAACGCCCAACCCTGTGGGAGCGAGCCTGCTCGCGAAGGCGGCACAACATTCAACATCTTTGTTGCCTGTCACGCCGCCATCGCGAGCAGGCTCGCTCCTACATGGCATAACACTTGCTCTTGCCTTGCCGTGCGACTGTGAAAACCCGAATAGTGACGGATTATTGGCATGGCGAAGAGCGACGCAGCAGTAGTAAAAGACCCCGCAACCAAAGGCAAACTCAAGCTGATCATCGTGATCGTGGTGGCCCTGCTGCTGGCGGTCGGTGTGTCCGTGGGGGCGACCTGGTACTTCATGCACAGCGCTCAGAGCAAGCCTGCCGCGGTCGAGGCGCAAACCGCTCCTGTCGGCAAGCAGCCAGCGATTTTCGAGGCGATGGCACCGGCTTTCGTGGCCAATTTCAACCAGAACGGCCGCCAGCGCTACATGCAAGTGAGCATCACCATGCTCGCGCGCAACCAGGCGGATCTGGAGGCGCTCAAGGTCCACATGCCAGTGATCCGCAATAACCTGGTGATGCTGTTCTCCGGGCAGGACTTCGCGACCCTCGCCTCGCCGGTCGGCCAGGAAATGCTGCGGCAGAAAGCTACCGCCAGCGTCCAGGAAGTGGCGCAGAAAGAGCTCGGCAAAGTGGTGATCGAACAGTTGCTTTTCACTAATTTCGTACTGCAGTAGGAACACGACATGGCCGTGCAGGACCTGCTGTCCCAGGATGAGATCGACGCGCTGTTGCATGGCGTGGACGATGGACTGGTACAGACCGATAACGCTGCCGAACCCGGCACCGTCAAAAGCTACGACCTGACCAGCCAGGATCGCATCGTCCGTGGACGCATGCCGACCCTGGAAATGATCAACGAGCGTTTCGCCCGCTATACCCGCATCAGCATGTTCAACATGCTGCGGCGCTCGGCGGACGTGGCGGTCGGCGGCGTGCAGGTGATGAAGTTCGGCGAATACGTGCACTCGCTGTACGTGCCGACCAGTCTCAACCTGGTCAAGATCAAACCCCTGCGCGGCACCGCGCTGTTCATCCTCGACGCCAAACTGGTGTTCAAGCTGGTGGACAACTTCTTCGGCGGCGACGGCCGCCACGCCAAGATCGAAGGGCGTGAATTCACGCCGACCGAACTGCGTGTGGTGCGCATGGTGCTGGAGCAGGCGTTCGTCGATCTGAAGGAAGCCTGGCAGGCGATCATGGAAGTCAACTTCGAGTACATCAACTCGGAAGTGAACCCGGCCATGGCCAACATCGTCGGTCCGAGCGAAGCCATTGTGGTGTCGACCTTCCACATCGAACTCGATGGCGGTGGTGGCGACCTGCACGTGACCATGCCGTACTCGATGATCGAGCCGGTGCGCGAAATGCTCGACGCCGGCTTCCAGTCGGACCTCGACGACCAGGACGAACGCTGGGTCAACGCCCTGCGCCAGGACGTGCTGGACGTCGACGTGCCGATCGGGGCGACGGTGGCTCGTCGTCAGTTGCGCCTGCGCGACATCCTGCACATGCAGCCGGGGGATGTGATCCCGGTCGACATGCCGGAAGAAATGATCATGCGCGCCAACGGCGTGCCGGCCTTCAAGGTCAAGATGGGCTCGCACAAGGGCAACCTGGCGTTGCAAGTGATCGAGCCGATCGAGCGCCGTTGACTGGCGCTCGTACCCATTCGCGATTAACCGAATTCTGAATTTTTGCTCGCCGAGGACACCGACAATATGAACACCCAAGACGACCAGGCTCTGGCCGATGAGTGGGCAGCAGCCCTGGAAGAAACCGGTGATGCCGGGCAGGCGGATATCGACGCCTTGCTGGCCGCCGACTCCGCCAGTTCCGCGTCCAACCGCCTGCCAATGGAAGAGTTCGGCAGCGTGCCGAAAAACAACGATCCGGTCAGCCTCGAAGGCCCGAACCTGGACGTGATCCTCGATATCCCGGTGTCGATTTCCATGGAAGTGGGCAGCACCGACATCAACATTCGCAACCTGCTGCAACTGAACCAGGGGTCGGTGATCGAACTCGATCGCCTGGCCGGCGAGCCGCTGGACGTGCTGGTCAATGGCACACTCATCGCCCACGGCGAAGTGGTGGTGGTCAACGAGAAGTTCGGCATCCGCCTGACGGACGTGATCAGCCCAAGTGAACGCATCAAGAAGCTGCGCTGAGTGAAAAAGGTTCTCGGGTTTGTATTGGCGATGCCGTTCACCGTGCTGGCGGCCGAACCGGTTGCAACGGCGGCTACGGCTGCTGCACCGGCGGTGAGCAGCGGTGTGGCTGGCCAGTTGACGCAGTTGGTGTTCGGCCTGCTGCTGGTGCTGGGGTTGATCTTCTTCCTCGCCTGGTTGCTGCGTCGCGTCCAGCAGGCCGGTCCGGCCGGCAAGGGGCAGGTGATCGAGATTGTCGGCTCCCGCGCGCTGGGGCCTCGCGACCGCCTGATGCTGGTGCAGGTCGGCAACGAGCAGATTCTGTTGGGCCTGAGCCCCGGCAACATCTCTGCACTGCACGTCCTCAAGGAGCCGGTGCAAGTGCCGAGTACCGAGAAGCCAACGCCGGAATTTGCCCAGCGCCTGTTGGAGATGCTGGGTAAAGATCAGAAGGATAAGAAGTAATGGGTGCGCTACGCATCGTCTTGACGCTGACCCTGATGCTGGTCGCGCCGCTGGCATTCGCCGCCGATCCGCTGTCGATCCCGGCCATCACCCTGGGCACCAATGCGCAGGGTGCGCAGGAATATTCGGTCAGCCTGCAAATCCTGCTGATCATGACCGCGCTGAGCTTTATCCCGGCGTTTGTCATGCTGATGACCAGTTTCACTCGGATCATCATTGTCTTCTCGATCCTGCGCCAGGCCCTGGGCCTGCAGCAGACACCGTCGAACCAGATCCTCACCGGCATGGCGCTGTTCCTGACCCTGTTCATCATGGCGCCGGTGTTCGACCGGGTGAACCAGGACGCCTTGCAGCCGTACCTGGCGGAAAAACTGACGGCTCAGGACGCGGTTGCCAAGGCCCAGGTGCCGATCAAGAACTTCATGCTCGCCCAGACCCGCACCAGCGATCTGGAGTTGTTCGTGCGCCTGTCCAAGCGCACTGACATCGCGACGCCGGATCAGGCGCCGTTGACCATCCTGGTGCCGGCCTTCGTGACCTCCGAGCTGAAAACGGCGTTCCAGATCGGCTTCATGATCTTCATTCCGTTCCTGATCATCGACCTGGTCGTGGCCAGTGTGTTGATGGCCATGGGTATGATGATGCTCTCGCCGCTGATCATTTCCCTGCCGTTCAAGATCATGTTGTTCGTGCTGGTCGATGGCTGGGCGCTGATCATCGGCACGCTGGCCAGCAGCTTCGGCGGTGTCTCGCCATGACCCCGGAAGTTGCGGTCGATATCTTCCGCGAAGCGCTGTGGCTGACCACCATGATGGTGGCGGTGCTGGTGATTCCGAGTCTGCTGGTCGGCCTGCTGGTGGCGATGTTCCAGGCCGCCACCCAGATCAACGAACAGACCCTGAGCTTCCTGCCGCGCCTGCTGGTGATGCTGGTGACCCTGATCGTGGCCGGCCCGTGGCTGGTGCAGACCTTCATGGAATACATCCTGCAGTTGTACGGCAGCATTCCTCAGGTCATCGGCTAAACCATGTCGCTGCTAGCGCTGACCGATACCCAGATCAGCACCTGGGTGGCGACGTTCATGTTGCCGCTGTTTCGCGTCGGCGCCTTGCTGATGGTCATGCCGGTGTTCGGCACGACCCTGCTGCCCAGGCGCATCCGCCTGTATTTCGCGTTGGCCATTACCGTGGTCATCGCGCCGGGCCTGCCGCCCATGCCGCCGGTCAATGCCCTGGATTTGAGCGGGCTGTTGCTGATTGCCGAGCAGATTCTCATCGGTGCGGTGATGGGGTTTTCCTTGCAGCTGTTCTTCCAGGCCTTTGTGGTCGCCGGGCAAATCGTCGCCATCCAGATGGGCATGGGCTTCGCCTCCATGGTCGACCCGACCAACGGTGTATCGACGGCGGTGATCGGGCAGTTTTTCACCATGCTGGTGACGCTGCTGTTCCTGTCCATGAACGGTCATCTGGTGGTGTTCGAGGTCCTCACCGAGAGTTTCACCACGTTGCCGGTGGGTGGGGGGCTGATGGTCAATCACTACTGGGAGCTGGCCGGCAAGCTCGGCTGGGTGCTCGGTTCGGCGCTGTTGCTGGTGCTGCCGGCGATCACCGCGTTGCTGGTGGTCAACATCGCGTTTGGCGTCATGACCCGGGCGGCACCGCAACTCAATATTTTCTCTATCGGCTTCCCGCTGACCCTGGTGCTTGGGCTGTTCATTATCTGGGTCGGGCTGGCGGACATTCTCAACCAGTATCAACCGCTGGCCACCGAGGCCTTGCAGTTGTTACGCGAACTGGCACGGGCGAGCTGAGTCATGGCCGAGAGCGAAAGCGGTCAGGACAAAACAGAAGACCCCACGGAGAAGCGCAAGCGGGACTCCCGTGAAAAGGGTGAGATCGCACGTTCCAAGGAACTCAACACCCTGGCGATCATGCTGGTAGGTGCCTCGGCGCTGCTGATTTTTGGCGGCGCCATGGCGCAGGACATGATGGAACTGATGCGCATCAACTTCTCGCTGCCGCGGGAAGTGATCCTGGATCAACGCTCCATGGCCACCTACCTGATGCGCTCGGGGCAAATTGCCCTGTGGTCGATCCAGCCAGTGATGATTGCGCTGGTGCTGGCCGCCATCATCGGTCCGATTTCCCTGGGTGGCTGGCTGTTTGCGGCGGGCTCCATGGCGCCCAAATTCAGCCGCTTGAACCCCGGTCCCGGCCTCAAGCGCATGTTCTCGACCAAGTCGCTGGTCGAATTGCTCAAGGCCCTGGCCAAGTTCATCATCATCCTGTTCGTGGCGCTGGCGGTACTGTCGTCGGACATCGATGACCTGCTGCGCATCGCCCATGAACCCGTGGACATGGCGATCATTCACAGCCTGCAAGTCGTGGGCTGGAGCACCTTGTGGATGGCGTGCGGGCTGATCCTGATCGCGATGGTGGACGTGCCGGTGCAGCTCTGGGAAAGCCACAAGAAACTGCTGATGACCAAGCAGGAGGTGCGCGACGAGCACAAGGACCAGGAGGGGCGGCCGGAGGTCAAGCAGCGGATTCGACAGCTGCAACGCGAAATGTCCCAGCGACGGATGATGGCCGCCATTCCCGAGGCCGACGTGGTCATCACCAACCCGACCCACTACGCCGTGGCCCTCAAGTACGACCCGGAAAAGGGTAATGCGCCGGTATTGCTGGCCAAGGGTAGCGACTTCCTGGCCCTGAAGATCCGCGAGATCGCGGCGGCCAACGAGATCCTTCTGCTCGAGTCTCCGGCGTTGGCGCGATCGATTTACTACTCCACCGAGCTTGAGCAGGAGATTCCGGGGGGGCTGTATCTGGCGGTTGCGCAGGTGTTGGCTTACGTTTATCAGATTCGACAGTACCGGGCGGGCAAGGGCAAACGGCCTGATCCGCTCAAGGATGATTTGCCGATTCCGCCGGATTTGCGGCGGGATTTATAGCGGTCTTATTGAGATTCAGTGGCAACGTTGTTTACTACAATATGAAATAAGTTGTCCTGATCTGTTTTGCCTTGGCTCTTAGCTCAACCCTATTTGGATGTTTGGCAGATAAAAGTCTTTTAGTATACATAAGGGCTGTTTGGCTCTTGGGGCGCAAGATGGATGGTATTTTTGGATTGATTGTGTTTGATGCTACGTCCTCCAGGCTTTGCGCGGAAAAGGAGTGGCTTGCATTTTCAAGAGGTGAGTATTGACCGTTTTTTATATATTCAAGTAAATTGCTTTGGTCAAATAGATTGGAAATGGCATCGGGTGTTGTATAGAGGTTTTCGCTGGGAAGTCTGGTTCTTTCTGTGTGCAAGTCGTTAAGGTAGATCTGGTCTAAATAATTTTCACGCTTTAACATTTCATTTATCTGATTGAGATCTGCTCGGGCTTTTACAGCTTGTTCTGGTGTTGTTCCAGGCCTCAAGAGAACTCTATTGGGTGCAATGGGGTTGTCGGGAGTCAGTGTTATCATTCCTGTTTTTTTTGCCACTGTTGCTGATGCGCGTCTTGCGCGAGTTATAAGATTTGTCACCCATTGAATAACAGCGTGTCCTTTAGCAGCGTGTCCATTAGCATCGTGTCGATTAATCGGATCTCCCAAGCAATATGTATACGAGTTGATTCCTCCTTCCCCGAATGGGCTCCAATTGTCAGGGCAGTTAAATCGCATCAATGCCGGATTAAACGCCCGATACCCATTCCCCAATAAATAATGTCCAGTCACCGTATCCGGCCGTTCGCCGTTAAAGCCCATAAGACTCGTCAATCCGCT
Source organism: Pseudomonas sp. GL-RE-26 (assembly GCF_019956275.1). NCBI lineage: Bacteria > Pseudomonadati > Pseudomonadota > Gammaproteobacteria > Pseudomonadales > Pseudomonadaceae > Pseudomonas > Pseudomonas sp. GL-RE-26. The sequence continues at coordinate 161,302 of NZ_JAHBDI010000077.1, read as the reverse complement.
TTCGGCCTGGCGATGGCCGTAAGGCGAGTAGGCGATGGGGTGTTGCTGTTGATCGGCTGTGAGGGTTTGCAGCACCGAGCGTTGCAGGTCAGTCGCCAGCAACGTGCTTTCAACGGCACCGCCCTGGCTCTTTTGTTGCGCCAGCAGGAGGTCGTTATTTTGAAAGACACTGAATCCGATCGCCCCCTGTATTTCGGTGGCCAAGCGGCTTTTGCAGTAAAAACGCTGGTGAGCGGGTGCATCCGGTTGAAGCTGGCTGATCAGGCGATCCAGAGGGTCGTACCTGTAGCGGCAACGCAGGATGGGTTGTGTGGATTCCATGAAGGTCGCTCCAGATTCTCAAAGGGAGGGCGATTGAGTGTCGGTCGATCAGTCTCAGGTGGGTACTAGCAGAACTGATAGGTTCGGTAATCCGTGCGACTTATGGCTAGCCATAAACACTGCAAAACCTGTGGGATCCGTGTCAGTCGCAGATGCCTGCGCCATACGCTCAATTCCTTTCTCGGCAAAAGTTGGAAAGCTTCTTGCAGTAGCCGCCCTGCGCCTGCTTCAGGCGTCAAAAGTTTGCTTTAAAGGAACGGGGAAAACCGGTGGATCGCTCTCAGTTAATCAACAGTGCCCGCACAAACGTTGCCGATCTCAGTCGAGGCAATCTGGGCGTGCCGCTGTTGCTGCTGGTCATGCTGGCGATGATGATGTTGCCGGTGCCGCCGTTCCTGCTTGACGTGTTCTTCACCTTCAACATCGCGCTGTCCATCGTCGTGCTGCTGGTGTGCGTCTACGCCTTGCGGCCACTGGATTTTGCGGTGTTCCCGACCATTCTGCTGGTGGCGACGCTGTTGCGCTTGGCGTTGAACGTGGCCTCCACCCGGGTGGTGATGCTCCACGGTCAGGACGGTCATGCCGCCGCCGGCAAGGTGATCCAGGCCTTTGGCGAAGTGGTGATCGGCGGTAACTACGTGGTCGGTATCGTGGTCTTCGCGATCTTGATGATCATCAACTTCGTCGTGGTGACCAAGGGTGCGGGGCGGATTTCCGAGGTGAGTGCGCGTTTTACCCTCGATGCGATGCCCGGCAAGCAAATGGCGATCGACGCCGATCTCAACGCCGGCCTCATCGATCAGAACCAGGCCAAGCTGCGCCGGATGGAAGTGGCCCAGGAAGCCGAGTTCTACGGCTCCATGGACGGTGCCAGCAAATTCGTTCGCGGTGACGCCATCGCAGGCCTGCTGATCCTGTTCATCAACCTGATCGGCGGCATGGCGGTCGGTATCTTCCAGCACGGCATGACCTTCGGCGACGCCGGCAAGGTGTATGCGCTGCTGACCATCGGTGACGGTTTGGTGGCGCAATTGCCATCACTGTTGTTATCGACAGCAGCGGCGATCATGGTGACCCGTGCCTCCGGTTCGGAAGACATGGGCAAGCAAATCAATCGCCAGATGTTCGCCTCGCCCAAGGCGCTGGCGGTAGCAGCCGGTTTGATGGCGGTCATGGGCCTGGTGCCCGGCATGCCGCACTTCTCGTTCCTGAGCATGGCGGCCCTGGCGGCCGGTGGCGCTTACCTGTTCTGGAAAAAGCAGAACGTCGCCAAGGTGCAGGCCCTGCAAGAGGTCAAGCGCCAGCAGGAACTGCTGCCATCGCCGGCCCGTGCCCAGGAAACCAAGGAGCTTGGCTGGGATGACGTGACGCCGATCGACATGATCGGCCTGGAAGTGGGTTATCGCCTGATTCCGCTGGTGGACCGCAACCAGGGCGGTCAGTTGCTGGCGCGGATCAAGGGCGTGCGCAAGAAACTGTCCCAGGATCTGGGCTTCCTGATGCCGACCGTGCATATCCGCGACAACCTCGACCTGGCGCCGAGCGCCTATCGCCTGACCCTCATGGGGGTGATCCTGGCCGAAGCGGAGATCTATCCGGATCGCGAGCTGGCGATCAACCCGGGGCAGGTTTACGGCACGCTCAATGGCATTACCGCCAAAGATCCGGCTTTCGGCCTGGAGGCGGTCTGGATCGAAATCAGCCAGCGCTCCCAGGCGCAATCCCTCGGTTATACGGTGGTCGATGCCAGTACAGTAGTGGCTACCCACTTGAACCAGATACTCTACAAACATTCCTGCGAGCTGATCGGTCACGAAGAAGTGCAGCAACTCATGCAATTGCTGGCCAAAAGCTCGCCAAAACTGGCCGAGGAGCTGGTGCCGGGCGTGGTTTCGCTGTCGCAACTGCTCAAGGTGCTGCAAGCGCTATTGGCCGAACAAGTGCCTGTGCGCGACATCCGCAGCATTGCCGAGGCGATCGCCAACAATGCCGCCAAGAGTCAAGATACCGCCGCGCTGGTGGCTGCCGTGCGGGTTGGCGTATCCCGTGCAATCGTCCAAAGCATTGTAGGCACTGAGTCGGAGCTGCCAGTTATCACGCTGGAGCCAAGGTTGGAACAGATATTGCTCAATAGTCTGCAAAAGGCAGGACAAGGCTCGGAAGAGGGCGTTCTGCTGGAGCCAAGCATGGCTGAGAAGCTGCAACGTTCGTTGATCGACGCGGCGCAGCGTCAAGAGATGCAAGGTCAGCCGGTGATTCTGCTGGTGGCCGGTCCGGTTCGCGCGATGCTCTCGCGATTTGGCCGGCTCGCAGTCCCGGGTTTGCATGTGTTGGCTTACCAGGAAATCCCTGACAACAAGCAAGTGACCATCGTTGCGACAGTAGGGCCCAACGGCTGAGGTAGTGGTTTATGCAAGTTAAGCGTTTTTTCGCCGCCGATATGCGTCAGGCCATGAAGCTGGTTCGCGATGAGCTGGGCGCTGATGCGGCCATTATTGGCAACCGCCGGATCGCCGGGGGGGTCGAACTGACGGCGGCGCTGGATTACAAATTGTCGGCGCTGGCGCCGCGGGTTCCGAACATGGAGCTCGAAGACGAACTGCGCAAGACTCAGTCGCGGATCGTCACCGCCCAGGCCGAATTGAGCCTGCGTGGCGATGGCGAGAGCGACAATGCAACCAATCGCCAGTTGTTCGCCGGCTTGCCGTTGACCGCCGCCGAACCGCTGATCGAGCCGACCTACGCCGAACCCCGTCGCCCCGCGCCAGCCGCTGCGCCAGCGTCCGGTGGTGTGGACCCGCGGGCGTTCGACTCGATGCGTTTCGAACTCAACAGCCTGCGCGAACTCATGGAAGTCCAGTTAGGCTCCCTGGCCTGGAATCAGCTGCAAGGCAGCCGTCCGGACCAGGCCAACCTCTGGCGTCGCCTGCAACGCATCGGCCTGTCCGGCCCGCTGTCGCGCGACCTGCTGGGGATGATCACTGAAATCGAAGAGCCTCGTCAGGCCTGGCGCATGTTGCTGGCGCACCTGGCGCGCATGATCGTTACCCCGGAAGTCGAGCCGCTGGAAGAGGGCGGTGTGATCGCCATGGTCGGCCCTGCCGGCATGGGCAAGACCACCACCCTGGCCAAGCTGGCTGCCCGTTACGTGCTCAAGTACGGCGCGCAGAACATTGCGCTGGTGAGCATGGACAGCTTCCGCATCGGTGCCCAGGAGCAGCTCAAGACCCTGGGGCGCATTCTTAATGTGTCGGTGACCCACGTCGATCCGGGCCAGTCCCTGGTGCAGGCGCTGGAACCCTTGCTGCGCAAACGCGTGGTGCTGATCGATACCGCCGGCCTGCAGGCCAGCGATCCGGCCCTGCGCATGCAGCTCGAAAGCCTGGCCGGTCGTGGCATCCGCTCGAAAAATTATCTGGTCCTGGCAACCACCAGCCAGAAACAGGTTCTAACGGCCGCTTATCACAGTTACAAGCGTTGCGGGCTCGCAGGCTGCATCCTGACTAAACTGGATGAAACGGCCAGTCTGGGCGAGGTGTTGAGCCTTGCCATCAGTCATGAACTGCCGGTGGCTTACCTGACCGATGGCCCGCGGATCCCGGATGATTTGCATCTGCCGCGCCGTCATCAATTGGTCAGTCGCGCCGTGAGCGTGCAAATGCAGGAAGAACCCAGCGAAGAAGCCATGGCTGACATGTTCGCTGACATCTACCACAGCCCGACCAAGCAGGTTGGCTGAGGTAATAATGAACAGTTTTTGTACCTACATCGATGGTCTGCCATGCATTGTTCCGTTTGTGAACGCGCAGCCAGTAATGTGGCCTCCGTCTATGCAAGACAAGGTAAAGAAATAACATGGGCAGCATGCATCCCGTACAGGTGATCGCGGTGACCGGCGGCAAAGGTGGCGTCGGGAAAACTAATGTGTCAGTGAACTTGTCCCTGGCTTTGGCCGAGCTTGGCCGGCGCGTCATGCTGTTGGACGCCGACCTGGGACTGGCGAACGTCGACGTTCTGCTGGGCCTGACACCCAAACGTACCCTGGCCGACGTGATCGAAGGCCGCTGCGAACTGCGCGATGTACTGCTGCAGGGACCCGGCGGCATCCGTATCGTTCCGGCCGCATCCGGCACTCAGAGCATGGTGCATCTGAGCCCCGCCCAACACGCCGGTCTGATCCAGGCCTTCAGTGATATCGGCGACAACCTCGACGTATTGGTGATCGACACCGCTGCGGGCATTGGTGAATCGGTAGTCAGTTTCGTTCGCGCAGCCCAGGAAGTGCTGCTGGTGGTGTGCGACGAGCCGACCTCGATTACCGATGCCTATGCCTTGATCAAGTTGCTGAACCGCGACTACGGCATGAACCGCTTCCGCGTCCTGGCCAACATGGCCCAGAGCCCGCAGGAAGGACGCAACCTGTTCGCCAAGTTGACCAAGGTCACGGATCGCTTCCTCGACGTCGCCCTACAATACGTCGGCGCGGTGCCCTACGACGAAAGCGTGCGCAAGGCCGTGCAGAAGCAGCGCGCCGTCTACGAGGCCTTCCCGCGTTCCAAGTGCTCGCTGGCGTTCAAGGCCATCGCGCAGAAGGTCGATACCTGGCCGCTGCCTGCCAACCCGCGCGGGCACCTGGAGTTTTTCGTCGAGCGGCTCGTGCAGCAGACAGCAGGACCTGTTCTATGACAGCCAGCGGCTACAACCTCTACAAGAAGTCGGCACGTGATGCGCAGTACGAGCTGATCGAGCGTTACGCGCCGCTGGTTAAACGCATTGCCTACCACTTGCTGGCGCGTTTGCCGGCCAGTGTCCAGGTCGAAGACCTGATCCAGGCCGGGATGATCGGCCTGCTTGAAGTGTCGACCAAATATGACGCCAGCAAAGGCGCCAGTTTCGAGACGTACGCGGGCATTCGAATCCGCGGCGCCATGCTCGATGAAGTGCGCAAGGGGGATTGGGCGCCACGTTCGGTTCACCGCAATACGCGCATGGTCAGCGATGCCATTCGCTCGATTGAAGCTAAAACCGGCCGTGACGCTAAAGATCACGAAGTTGCGGCCGAACTCCAATTGAGTCTCGATGATTACTACGGGATTTTGAACGACACCCTGGGCAGCCGGCTGTTCAGTTTCGACGACCTGTTGCAGGACGGCGAACACGAAGGGCTGCACGAGGATGGCGCGAGTGCTCATCTCGAGCCGTCACGCGATCTGGAAGATGAACGCTTCCAGGCTGCGCTGGCGGATGCGATTGCCAATTTGCCGGAGCGTGAGCGACTGGTGTTGGCGCTGTACTACGACGAAGAGTTGAACCTCAAGGAAATCGGTGAGGTCCTGGGGGTCAGCGAATCGCGGGTCAGCCAGTTACACAGCCAGTGCGCGGCCCGTTTGCGGGGGCGTTTGGGGGAGTGGCGAGCGCGCTGAAGGCAGTGTGGGGACACTGCGAACGAGGCTGGTGTGGTGTTGAACTGCGCCGGTCGCGATCTGTTGTGCTCCAGACAGTCATTGAGTGCTTTGCCGGATTGATTGAAATGGCGCGTTCAGGTGCTGGGCGCGTTTAAGACTGCTTGGAGGTCGAATTGGACAAGAACATGAAAATCCTCATCGTTGATGACTTCTCAACGATGCGGCGGATCATCAAGAACCTGCTGCGTGACCTTGGGTTCACCAACACCGTCGAGGCCGACGATGGCACTACCGCCATCCCGGTGCTCAACAGCGGAAGCATCGACTTTCTGGTAACGGACTGGAACATGCCTGGCATGACCGGTATCGATCTGCTGCGCCACGTGCGTGCCGATGAAAAGCTCAAGCACCTGCCGGTGCTGATGGTGACCGCTGAAGCCAAGCGCGAGCAGATCATCGAAGCGGCCCAGGCCGGCGTTAACGGCTATGTGGTCAAGCCCTTCACGGCCCAGGCGTTGAAAGAAAAAATCGAGAAGATTTTCGAACGCATCGGTTGATGAGTGCGCCACGGGGGAGCTATGGGCAATAACGAAACTTCATTGGGCGATTTTGAATCGACCCTGAAAAAACACGCCGTCGAATTGGTCGCGAGCCTTGAAAAAGGCAAGTTCGGCGACGCGGTGCAATTGATCCATGAGCTCAACCAGACCCGTGACCGCGGCCTGTATCAGGAAGTGGGCAAGCTCACTCGCGAACTGCATAGCGCGATCGTCAATTTCCAGATTGACCCGCACATGCCGCAAGCCGAAGAAGTGTCGCAGATCACCGACGCCACCGAGCGCCTGGGGTATGTGGTCAAGCTGACCGAGGCTGCGGCCAACCGCACCATGGATCTGGTGGAAAGTGCCACGCCGCTGGTCAATGGCCTGGCGGATGAAGCCAAGGTGTTGAGCGCGGACTGGGGGCGCTTCATGCGTCGCGAAGTCGGCGCCGAAGAGTTTCGTGAACTGGCCCGGCGGGTAGACGGGTTCCTGACGCGCAGCGGCACGGACAATCGCGCGGTGTCGGGCAACCTCAACGACATCCTGCTCGCCCAGGATTACCAGGACCTCACGGGCCAGGTGATCAAGCGTGTGACCCAGTTGGTCACTGAAGTTGAAAGCAACCTGCTCAAGCTCGTGCTGATGGCCAGTCAGGTGGACCGCTTTGCGGGCATCGAACATGACCGTGAAGCGATGCTTGCTGAAAAAGATCCACAAAAACATCTCTCTCAGGGTGAAGGTCCGCAGATTCATGCCGATAAGAGAGAAGACGTTGTGTCCGGTCAGGACGATGTGGACGATTTGTTATCCAGCCTGGGATTTTAGAGTTTTAGAATTTTAGGTTTTTTGGGTTTTTAGACCTGTAGGAGCACCCCCCTTAATGAGCTTCGGCGCCGATGAAGAGATCCTTCAGGATTTCCTGGTTGAGGCCGGCGAAATTCTAGAGCAACTGTCCGAGCAACTGGTCGAGCTGGAAAGCCGTCCGGATGATGCGGATCTGCTCAATGCAATTTTTCGCGGTTTTCACACTGTAAAAGGGGGCGCCGGCTTCCTCCAGCTCAACGAGCTGGTGGAGTGCTGCCACATCGCCGAGAACGTGTTCGACATCCTGCGCAAGGGTGAACGTCGCGTCGACTCAGAACTGATGGACGTGGTTCTCGAAGCGCTGGACGCGGTGAACAGCATGTTCAGCGAAGTCCGCGAACGCAGCCCGATCACGGCCGCGACACCGGAACTGCTCGCGGCGCTGGCCCGTCTGGCCGAGCCGCAATCGGCTGACGAGGTGGCTGCCGCACCTGTCGCCGCCTTGGTCGAAGCGCCTGTGGCTGAAGCCGAATCGGGCGATATCACCGACAATGAATTCGAACAACTGCTGGACTCGCTGAACGCCGTCAAGGCCCAGGCCGAGGCCCCGGCGGCTGCTCCAGCGCCTGCCAGCAATGCCGCTGGCAGCGATGAAATCACCGATGCCGAGTTCGAGTCGTTGCTCGATCAACTGCACGGTAAAGGCCAGTTCGCCGTCGATGCGGTGGTCCCGGCACCGGCTGCGCCAGAAGCCCCGAAAGCGGCGGGCGACAGTTCCGATATTACTGACGACGAATTCGAAGCACTGCTCGACCAACTGCACGGCAAGGGTAACTTTGCTGTCGAGGCGCTGGAGTCGGCCATTGCTTCGGTGCCTGCAGCCGCAGCACCAAGCGCGGTGGCGGCGGGCAGCGATCTGATTTCCGATTACGAGTTCGAAGCGCTGCTCGACGAATTGCACGGCAAAGGCAAGTTCACAGAAGTGGGCGCAACGGCTGGAACGGCAACCGGCGCCAACGCCTCGGTTGCGGCACCGGCAGTCAAGGCTGTGGCGCCGAAACCCGTGGCCAAGGCTCCTGAGCCAAAAGCCGAAACACCGGCCCCTGTGGTCGCTGCTGCACCGGCTGCTGCCCGCGCCCCGGCCGCGCCTCCTGCGGAAAAACCGGCGAGCGAAGCCGAGACCACCGTGCGCGTCGATACCGCGCGTCTCGACGAGATCATGAACATGGTCGGCGAGTTGGTGCTGGTGCGTAACCGCCTGGTCCGCCTGGGCCTCAACAGCGGCGACGAAGCCATGTCCAAGGCTGTGTCGAACCTCGACGTGGTCACCGCCGACCTGCAGACCGCGGTCATGAAGACCCGGATGCAACCGATCAAGAAAGTCTTCGGGCGCTTCCCGCGCCTGGTTCGCGACCTGGCTCGCCAGCTCAAGAAAGAGATCAACCTGGAACTGGTTGGCGAAGAAACCGACCTCGACAAGAACCTCGTCGAGGCCCTGGCCGACCCGCTGGTCCACTTGGTGCGCAACGCGGTCGACCACGGCATCGAATCACCGGAAGAACGCGAAGCCTCGGGCAAGGCCCGGGGCGGCAAGGTCATCTTGGCGGCCGAGCAGGAGGGCGATCACATCCTGCTGTCGATCTCCGATGACGGCAAAGGCATGGACCCGAATGTCCTGCGTTCCATCGCGGTCAAGCGCGGTGTGATGGACAAGGATGCCGCCGATCGTCTGAGCGACACTGAATGCTACAACCTGATCTTCGCCCCGGGTTTCTCGACCAAGACCGAGATCTCCGACGTATCGGGTCGCGGCGTGGGCATGGACGTGGTGAAAACCAAGATCTCCCAGCTCAACGGCTCGATCAACATCTACTCGGCCAAGGGCCAGGGTTCGAAGATCGTCATCAAGGTGCCGCTGACCCTGGCGATCATGCCGACACTGATGGTCATGCTCGGCAACCAGGCGTTCGCGTTCCCGCTGGTGAACGTCAACGAGATCTTCCACCTCGACCTGTCGACCACCAACGTCGTGGACGGCCAGGAAGTGGTGATCGTGCGGGACAAGGCGTTGCCATTGTTCTATCTCAAACGCTGGCTGGTCAGCTCCGCCGCTCACGAAGAGCAGCGCGAGGGCCATGTGGTGATCCTTTCGGTGGGCACTCAGCGGATCGGCTTTGTCGTCGATCAACTGGTGGGCCAGGAAGAAGTGGTCATCAAGCCATTGGGCAAAATGCTCCAGGGAACTCCGGGCATGTCCGGCGCCACCATCACCGGTGACGGCCGCATCGCGCTGATTCTCGATGTTCCGAGCATGCTCAAGCGTTACGCCACACGGCGTATTTGATTCTGGTGGAGCGGGGCGCCTGGCCTCGCTCCATCTAATGGAGTGTTTATGGCAGTCAAAGTCCTGGTGGTGGACGATTCGGGGTTTTTCCGCCGCCGCGTCTCGGAAATTCTTTCAGCGGATTCCAATATCCAGGTTGTCGGTACGGCGACTAACGGCAAAGAGGCGATCGATCAGGCACTGGCCCTCAAGCCCGACGTGATCACCATGGACTACGAGATGCCGATGATGGACGGCATCACCGCCGTGCGGCACATCATGCAACGCTGCCCGACCCCGGTCCTGATGTTCTCCTCGCTGACCCACGAAGGCGCCCGGGTCACCCTCGATGCGCTGGATGCCGGCGCGGTGGACTTCCTGCCGAAGAATTTCGAAGACATCTCGCGCAACCCCGAGAAGGTCAAGCAACTGCTGTGCGAAAAGATCCTGAGCATCTCGCGCAGCAATCGGCGCGTCAGCACTTACAGCGCTCCGGCCCCTGTGGCCGCACCTGCTCCAACACCTGCGCCTTCGAGCATCGGCAGTTACGGCAGCAGCGCGCCCGTGCGTCCGGCTCCGGCACCGATCCCTGCACGTACGCATGGGGCCACCGCGTCGTCGCCCGCGCCGAAACGCAAAGCCTACAAGCTGGTGGCCATCGGTACGTCCACCGGCGGCCCGGTCGCCCTGCAGCGAGTGTTGACCCAGTTGCCGGCCAACTTCCCGGCCCCGATCGTGCTGGTCCAACACATGCCGGCCGCCTTCACCAAGGCTTTCGCCGAGCGCCTGGACAAGCTCTGCCGCATCAGCGTCAAGGAGGCCGAGGATGGCGACATCCTGCGTCCGGGCCTGGCGCTGCTGGCGCCGGGTGGCAAGCAGATGATGATCGACGGCCGCGGCGCGGTGAAAATCCTCCCGGGTGACGAGCGTCTCAACTACAAGCCGTGCGTGGACATCACCTTTGGTTCGGCAGCCAAGACCTACGGTGACAAAGTTCTGGCGGTGGTCCTGACCGGCATGGGCGCCGACGGTCGCGAAGGCGCGCGCATGCTCAAGCAAGGCGGCAGTTCGATCTGGGCGCAGGACGAAGCCAGTTGCGTGATCTACGGCATGCCGATGGCCATCGTCAAAGCTGAACTCGCCGACGCGGTGTACAGCCTGGACGACATTGGCAAGCACCTGGTCGAGGCCTGTATCTGATGGATGTTCTAAGCCTGATTGGCATCATCATGGCCTTTGTCGCGATCATCGGCGGCAACTACCTTGAAGGCGGTCATCTCGGCGCCCTGGCCAACGGCCCGGCAGCGCTGATCGTGCTCGGCGGCACCATTGGCGCCGCGTTGCTGCAATCACCGATGAGTGCCTTCAAGCGCGCCATGCAGATCCTCGCCTGGATCCTGTTTCCGCCCCGTGTCGACCTGGCCGGTGGCATCGACCGCGTGGTGAACTGGAGCCTGACCGCCCGCAAGGAAGGCCTGCTGGGCCTTGAAGGCATCGCCGACGCCGAGCCCGACAACTACGCGCGTAAAGGCCTGCAACTGCTGGTTGACGGCGCCGAGCCGGAAGCGATCCGCAGCATTCTCGAAGTGGATTTCTACACCCAGGAAAGCCGCGATGTCGAAGCCGCGAAGGTCTTCGAAAGCATGGGCGGTTACGCGCCGACCATCGGCATCATCGGTGCGGTGATGGGCCTGATTCACGTCATGGGCAACCTGGGCGATCCGTCGCAACTGGGTAGCGGTATCGCCGTGGCCTTCGTCGCCACCATCTACGGCGTGGCCAGTGCCAACCTGGTGCTGTTGCCGATCGCCGCCAAACTCAAATCCATCGCGTTGCGCCAGTCGCGTTATCGCGAAATGTTGCTGGAAGGGCTCCTGTCGATCGCCGAAGGTGAAAACCCACGCTCCATTGAGTTGAAGCTCCAGGGCTTCATGGATTAAGGGAGTACAGGGCCTGCTCACAGTAAATGATGGAGCGCGCAGCGCCCTGCGAGCCGCAAGACTAGGCACGAGGAGAGAGGTTTGGTTGTTTCAAATGAACGACGAGTAACGACGTATTGCGGCGCGCAGGGCGCTGCCCTTCGGGTTGGCGCTGTGATTGCGCCAGGCTGCGTTGCGCGACTTGAGAAGGGAGAAGCCATTCTCGGCGTCACGCGCCTTACCTGGCACAATCACAGCGCCAACGCGCTGCATCATTTACTGTGAGCAGGCCCTGATCATGGCTCGTCGTCGACAACATGATGAACATGTAAACCATGAACGTTGGCTGGTTTCCTACGCCGACTTCATCACCTTGCTGTTCGCCTTTTTCGTAGTGATGTACTCCATCTCTTCGATCAACGAAGGCAAGTACAAGGTCATTTCCGAAGCGCTGATCGGGGTCTTCACTGATTCCGATCGTTCGCTCAAGCCGATCCCCATCGGTGACGAGCGGCCGAAGACCGTGACCCCGGCCAAGCCGCTGGTCAAGGACAGTGACCAGGTCGATGCCGGTGTTGCCGGTGCCAGCGATCCACTGAAAAGCATCGCCGACGACATCAGTGCGGCGTTCGGTGACCTGATCAGCTCCAACCAGATGACCGTGCGCGGCAATGAGTTGTGGGTCGAGATCGAGCTCAATTCCAGCCTGTTGTTTGGCAGCGGCGACGCCATGCCCAGCGACATCGCGTTCAACATCATCGACAAGGTCGCGGCGATCCTGAAGCCGTTCGACAACCCGATCCATGTCGAAGGTTTCACCGACGATCAACCGATCCGCACTGCGCAGTACCCGACCAACTGGGAGCTGTCCTCGGCCCGCTCGGCCAGCATCGTGCGCATGCTGGCGATGCAGGGGGTGAACCCCGGTCGCCTGGCTTCGGTGGGCTACGGCGAGTTTCAGCCGGTGGCCAACAACGCCACCGCTGAAGGCCGCGCCCGCAACCGTCGCGTGGTGCTGGTGGTGTCGCGCAACCTCGATGTTCGCCGCAGCCTGACCGGCACCGGAACCGCCCATGCGCAACCGGATGCCGCATTGAAGCGTGCTGGCACACAAACTGCACCGACACCGGTCAAGTCGCCGGTACGAGAGAGCGCCGTCAATTCTCCGTCACCCGCATTAACACGTTGAGCTATTTCTCGGTCGATCCATTCGGCCGGGAGGAACAATCCGAATGAGAGTCTGGGCAGTCGCCAATCAAAAGGGTGGTGTCGGTAAAACCACTTCCTCCATCGCTTTAGCCGGTTTACTGGCGGAGGCGGGCAAGCGGGTGGTCGTAGTCGATCTCGACCCCCACGGCTCGATGACCAGTTACTTCGGCTACGATCCCGACGCCCTGGAGCACAGCAGCTACGACCTGTTCCTGCACAAGGGCAGCGTGCCGCAAGGCCTGCCGGGTCAACTGCTGCTGTCGACCAGTGACGAACGCATCTCCCTGTTGCCCTCCAGTACCGCACTGGCCACCCTTGAGCGCCAGTCGCCGGGGCAGAGTGGCTTGGGCCTGGTGATTGCCAAGAGCCTGGCGCAACTGTGGCAAGACTTCGATTACGCCGTGATCGACAGCCCGCCCTTGCTCGGCGTGCTGATGGTCAATGCCTTGGCGGCGAGCCAGCAACTGGTGATCCCGGTGCAGACCGAACATCTGGCGGTCAAGGGCCTGGAGCGTATGGTCAACACCCTGGCGATGATCAACCGCTCGCGCAAACAGGCATTGCCCTTCACCATCGTGCCGACCCTGTTTGACCGCCGCACCCAGGCGTCCCTCGGAACGTTGCGCGTGCTGCGCGACAAATTCCCCGAGGAAATCTGGCAAGGCTACATCCCGGTGGACACGCGCCTGCGCGATGCCAGCCGCGCCGGTCTGACGCCTTCGCAATTCGATGGCAAGAGCCGAGGCGTTCTCGCTTACCGCGCGTTGCTCAAGCATCTGCTGGCGGCGCAACTTGTTGCGCAGGTGGCGTGACATGAGCCCAATGCCCGTAGCGCCCGCGCAGGTGTGCCAATGAATCGGCCAGTGAAGACGACATCGCGCCCGCAACTGGCGTTGCAGTCGTATCTGGACAGCCTGCTGCAAGACGCAACCGAGGACTTCGCGCCTGAGATCGAGGCGCTTGTTGAGGTTGTCGAAGCGGTGAAAGTCATCGAAGAGCAAGCGGTGTTGGACGAGTTCCAGGCCGCGGTGCTCGAAGAGCAGGCCCGGGACGCACAGAAAACCGCAGTGGCCGCCGCGCCGGTGGTCGCGCCTTTGGCAAAGACTCCCGTAGCCGTGGTCGAAGCCCCGGAACCCGTACTGGTGCCGGTTTCGACCCTCGCGCCGCTGTTGCAAACCCTGGTGGCTCCAGTCATTGAAGAGCCGGTAGCGCTGGTGGCTCCGGTGATCGAGGAGCCTCAGGCGCTGGTGCCTCCCGTCGTCGAAGTGCACCTGCCGCTGAGCAATACGCCGCCACCGGTGGAAACCGATGGTCGTCCATCCTGGGCTGCCGAACCCTTCGAGTGCCTGCTGTTCGATGTCGCCGGCTTGACCCTGGCGGTGCCGCTGGTGTGCCTGGGGTCGATTTACTCCCTGGCCGGTCACGAGTTGACACCGTTGTTCGGCCAACCGGAGTGGTTCCTGGGCATCCTGCCGAGCCAGGCCGGCAACCTCAAGGTGCTCGATACCGCGCGCTGGGTCATGCCCGACCGTTACCGCGACGATTTCAAGCAGGGCCTGCAATACGTGATTTCGGTGCAAGGCTACGAGTGGGGGCTGGCGGTGCATCAGGTCAGCCGTTCGTTGCGCCTGAACCCGAATGAAATCAAATGGAGAAGTCATCGAGGTCAGCGGCCATGGCTCGCCGGCACGGTGATTGAACACATGTGCGCCTTGCTCGATGTCGCCTCATTGGCCGAGTTGATCGCAAGTGGCGGCGCCAAGCACATGTCTGGCAGCAAGCCGGGCCACAAACCGACATCAGTCAAATAAACAAAACAGGCGACGTCACTCTGATGATGTTGCACAGAACACACACCGCCAGGGCGGTTTCTTGAGGGGTCAGGGTATGAATGACAAGGCAACGGCGGCAAAAGGTTCCGAAGATCCGATCCTGCAATGGGTCACCTTCAAGCTGGACAACGAGACCTACGGCATCAACGTGATGCGCGTCCAGGAAGTCCTGCGCTACACCGAAATCGCCCCGGTCCCGGGCGCCCCGAGCTACGTGCTGGGCATCATCAACCTGCGCGGTAACGTCGTCACCGTGATCGACACCCGCCAGCGCTTCGGCCTGATGAATGCCGAGATCAGCGACAACACCCGTATCGTCATCATCGAAGCCGACAAGCAGGTTGTCGGGATCATGGTCGACAGCGTGGCCGAAGTGGTTTACCTGCGTCAGTCGGAAATCGAAACCGCGCCGAACGTGGGTAACGAAGAGTCCGCCAAGTTCATTCAAGGCGTGTGCAACAAGAACAACGAATTGCTCATCCTGGTCGAGCTCGACAAGATGATGAGCGAAGAAGAATGGTCGGAACTGGAGAGTATCTGATTGATTCTCGAGGTTGCGGTCATTGTCCTGTTCCTGTTTTGGGCAGGCACGCTGGCAATGTTCCTGGCGTACATTCGCGGTCAAAAGCAGATCGCCGCGCAACAGGCCAAGGGTGATGCGCAGCGTGATCAGCGCATCAAGGACCTGGCCAAGCGCGTCGACGACTACCAGAACGGCAATGTGCGCATGGGCGAAGACCTGTATGAACTGCGGGCGATCGTTGCGCCATTGCCGGACAAACTCGTTCAGCTGGAACAGCGCGATCCCACCAGCCTGTCGTTCGCCCAGGCGGCGCGACTGGTCGGGATGGGTGCCAGCGTCAACGAACTGACCCAGTCCTGCGGCTTGACCCAGGCGGAGGCGGAGTTGATGAGCAAGTTGCATAGAAACTAAAACGCAGATCAAAGATCGTCCGAACGCTGTTCGAGCTTTCGGGCGATTTTTATAGCGATTTGTCCTCTTCGGCCATTCGCGAGTCGAACGAATGACATTTGGTGGCTTGTAGACACCCAACTGTTTCCAGCTATCAATAGTTTCCCGTCGGGCAACAATGCATAGGTTTTCGCGGCATCCTCAATGCCAAACACTGAGATCGTTCTCCATCCAATGCCATTGGCGAAGCGAAGATCCAGACGCCCATTTGCCAGGTAGCGGCCTACGAGGAACTCACTTTTGTGTCCACTACCGCTCCGTCCATGAGCATTACCGATAGTCGTCGTGGTGTCATCGATTGATGACGCTCCCCCCAACCAGTAGCAGTCTTTCGGTCTGGGTTGTGTAATAACTGGTTTGCCTTCATTGAACGCGGTGTCGGGTCTACCGTCTGTTGTAAAACCCATCACCATACAGTCGTTGGTTCCCAAGCCGTCTTCAGCATAAGTGTAAGCAATGCCTATAGCGACTAGTCGCCCATCCGGTTTTATGGAGACTTGATTGCAGTGGATTAAGTGTTTTGGGTAGCTGATAGTTGTAAATCCGCCAGCGCCAAATGAGGTATCAAGTTGCCCGTCAATGTCAAGTCGGGCCAGAAGTCCATGTTCGAATTCCTTCTGGACTCCGCCAAAGACGAGGATCTTTCCATCCGCTTGGAGTGCATGTCCAGATAGGGTTACGGGATAACCGTCAAACTTGAGTTTTACGGACCCGCTATTGTTGAAGCTTGTATCGAGCACGCCATTCGCCAGGAACCGCATGACAATCCCGTATCCGTCTTGACCTTTAACTGCAGCGTGCACAGTCAACAATATCGTTCCATCGGATTGGACTGTCGCACTGTCCGCTATGCTGAAAGCCGTGGGTGCATGTTCGTTGTGCTGGGTTCTTGAAAGTGGTTCGGTTAATGGAAGATCAATGATGATCTGCCCGTTTTTACCAAACTCCGTGTCAGGTGTTCCATCGTCATTAAAGCGTGCCAAAACATGCTGGTACCCCTGTTCACCGTAATTGAAGCCCGACAACAGGATTTTTTCATCCGGCAGAACTGAAACCCCACCGCCCAGTGCCCTGACTCCAGGCAAGAAGTTACCTCTGATATATCCACTTGAACCACTTCCGCCAAACTGTGTATCGACATTGCCGTCTTCATTTAACCGCATCAGGCCAAACTGTTGATCATCGTTGCCATAGGTCGTTGCGCTTACGATGATTTTTCCGTTTGCATTCATCGCCATACCAGCGACATGGGAGGTAGTGGTACCAGGAAACATGTGTATTATTTTCCCGTTTTGTCCAAATGACGGATCAAGAAAGGGTGTGTTATCAGCAGGTGTTTGAACATTGATTTTCATGACGATGACCAGTCCTGGAGGGATGGGCTCACGGGTACAGGGCGTGTAGCCCGTGAAGTAGCACTGGCGCTACAAGCATCATTCAATATTCAAACAGGCATGCTCGCTACTGTCAGATCTGACAGTAGCGATGGACGGGCAACGACTGAACGTATCAGTAGTCGTCGCCGCGCTCAGTAATGTCCTTCTCGACCATCAGCGCATTCGGATCCTGCCCCGCCTGAAACTTCCCCTTCAAACTCCACGCAAACGCAATGATCTCGGCAATCGTCAGATAGAGCTCCTGCGGAATGCTGTCCCCCAGCTCCATCCTCGCCAGCAGCCTCACCAACTCGGCGTTTTCGTAGATCGGCACTTCGCAGTCGCGGGCAATGCGCAGGATTTCTTCCGCCAGCGCTTCGTCGCCCTTGGCCGTGAGGGTGGGGGCGTGGGTGCCGTCGTATTTGAGGGCGATGGCCTGGCGTGGGGCGTTGGGGTTTTTCATGCGGTTTCGTCGACCCAGCGTTGTTCGAGGCGGGTTTGCGGGCCTTGGGGCGGTGTGCCGAGGTGGCAGTCCAGATCGCCGACGTTCAGGCCGGCGGACAGCAAGCGGTCACGCAGCCCGCTCAGGTTACTTTCGATCAGGTTCGCGGTGTAAGGCCGCTCGGCCCAGAGCTGGCTGGAGAGGCTGCCCTTGATCAGTTGCGCCTGGATTTGCAGCGGCCCCAAAGGTTCCATGGCAAAGGCCAGCTCCACACGCCACAGCTGTTGCTTGGGTTCGCGTTCTTCGCGACGTTCCTTCGGCTGTTCTTTTTCGGGGGAGTCTTCACGCTGGAATTTGACCTGCAAGGGCACGATGTCCTGCATGTTGCGCATCGGGATTTCCAGCTGCCAAGTGCTCATCAGCCGTCCGTCGGCGGTGACGCCGGTTTGTTCCAGGCTCGACAGTTGATGGCTTTGCAGGCGTGAAACCGCGGCGGCGGCCAGGCGAAGCAGGTGTTCGAGGTCGTTTTCACCATCGGCGCCTTGCAACTGGCGTTCGGGCAGCGGGAAACCGGTCGGCGACGGCTTGGCACTGACTTGGCCGAGCATGCCCAGGGCATTGCGGACAAAGTTCGGCATGGCCTGGGCCAGAGTGTTGGCGGCGATGATCGCGCCGAGGCTGGTGTTGGCCGGCAAGCCCTGACTCAACTGCGCAACCAGTTTGAGCAGGTCGCCCTTCATGTCCGGCGCGAGTGTCGGGTTTTGCCCGGTCAGCAGTTTGCTTTCGAGAAACACACCGCTGCTGGCAAGGGCCTGGGCCAGGCCCTTGTGGGTGCTCAACTGTTGAACATCCGGCAGGCCGGCGAGCAACCGGGCAGCGACGTTGCGTAATTCAACGGATGTCTGGTCCGAGGGCGCAAGATTCTGCAGGAGCTTGAGCAAACCGTCCAGCGACCCCTGGCGGCTTTGCTGGTCGACCAGTTGCCGGGTCACCGCCAGTTGTTCCTGTCGGCTGCTCAGGGGCATGAACTTCACGGTCTGGGCGTCCTGAACCTGTGCGCTCAACAAGGTGCCGATGCGCAAGGGCTGCGGGCTGTCGATGCTCAGGGTGCTGCCGCTCAGTGCGGTGTTGAGCAGGCCCACCATCGAGCGAAACACCATGGGCTGGCCGGGCACCTGGGGCAGCACTTGCGAGGTCAGCACTTTGCCCTGCAGCAGAGTGCCAAAGGGCAGTTGCGCGGTGTCGAGGCGGGTGAGGGTGGCGACATTGGAGGCAATGGCCTGTTGCACCGTCACGGCCAGGTTGCCGGCCGAGGGTTGGCTGACGAGCAGCGTGGTGCCCTGGGCCAGCGGTTGATTGCTGGTGGTCTGGACCGTGGTCTGGCGGCCGCTGTCGAGGGTGACCTTGAGCAGCATCTGGAAAGTCTGGTCCGCCTGCTTGAGCGACAACACTTCGGCTTGGGCGGTTTGACCGACGCTGATCAACCCCTCCACCGGCGTCAGCAATTTTAGCAGCTCGCCGCTGACCACCTGCGGGCGTGACGTCGCCGGGAGGGTTTGCGGTAGCGGGAGGATGTTCATTTCGCCTGTCATACGCGGTCACAACCTGAGGAAAATGCACTCTTTAGAGTAAGGCATGGCATGTATAATGCCGCGCCGTTGTATCCAAAAATGGCGAAAACTTTGCAATTGTTTGACGCAGCTCTCTAGAACAAGACGTCATTGCATCTATGCTGCATCTCTTTAACGGCCGCGCCAGAGCCGACTTGAACCGTATAAGGCCCGTGAACCCTTGACCAGTCCTGTCCTGCAAACCGTTGCCCTTGCCTGTGAGCGAGACCTTCGGCTGCTCTTCGAAAATCTCGATTTGAGACTGGCCAGTGGCGAAATGATGCAAATCAGTGGCCCCAACGGCAGCGGCAAGACCAGCCTGTTGCGCCTGCTCTCAGGGCTGATGCAGCCGACCGCCGGTCAGGTGCTGCTCAACGGTCAGCCGCTGAACGAACAACGCGGTGAGCTGGCGCGCAACCTGCTGTGGATCGGCCACGCGGCCGGGATCAAGGATTTGCTGACGCCGGAAGAGAACCTGAGCTGGCTGTGCGCCTTGCATCATCCGGCGACCCACGAGGCGATCTGGCAGGCGCTGGCCGCGGTCGGCCTGCGCGGATTCGAGGATGTGCCTTGCCACACCCTGTCTGCCGGTCAGCAGCGCCGCGTTGCCCTGGCGCGCCTGTATCTGGACAGTCCGCCGCTCTGGATCCTCGATGAACCCTTTACCGCCCTCGACAAGCAGGGCGTGGCACAGCTTGAATCTCATCTGGCCGGCCACTGCGAGCGCGGCGGCATGGTGGTGTTGACCACTCATCACACGCTGAGCCGGATGCCGGCCGGTTATCGCGACATCGATCTTGGGAGCTGGGCCGTATGAGTGTTTTCGGCCTGCTGGTCGCCCGCGAGGCTCGTCTGCTGTTCCGCCGTCCGGCAGAACTGGCCAATCCGCTGGTGTTCTTCGCCATCGTCGTGTCCCTGTTCCCGTTGGCGGTCGGACCCGAGTCTCAATTGTTGCAAACCTTGTCTCCGGGACTGGTCTGGGTCGCGGCACTTTTATCGGTTTTGCTCTCGCTGGACGGGCTTTTCCGCAGTGATTTCGAGGATGGATCCCTCGAGCAGTGGGTCCTTTCGCCGCACCCCCTGGCTCTTCTGGTTTTGGCCAAGGTGCTGGCACACTGGGCTTTTTCCGGCCTGGCACTGGTTTTGCTCGCGCCTTTGCTGGCGCTGATGCTCGGTTTGCCTGCCGCCTGTCTGCCAGTGTTGCTGCTTTCGTTGCTGCTCGGTACACCGGTACTGAGCCTGCTCGGTGCGGTGGGCGCGGCACTGACGGTGGGCTTGAAGCGCGGTGGCCTGTTGCTGGCACTGCTGATACTGCCGTTGTACATCCCGGTGTTGATCCTTGGCAGTGGCGCCTTGCAGGCTGCCTTGCAGGGGATGCCGGCGACCGGTTATCTGTTGTGGCTTGGTAGCCTGACCGCCCTGGCGATAACCCTGACACCTTTTGCAATAGCCGCTGGCTTGAAGATCAGCGTCGGCGAATAATGAGGTCTGGTTAAAAAATAACCAGTAAAGACCCTGGCTCTTCACAGTAAAGAGCAACCGTGATGGAAACAGTATGAACTGGACGTGGTTTCACAAGCTTGGCTCGCCCAAATGGTTTTACGGCATCAGCGGCAAACTGCTGCCCTGGCTGAGCGTCGCGGCGTTGCTGCTGATCAGCGTTGGCGTGGTCTGGGGCCTGGCCTTTGCGCCGCCGGACTACCAGCAGGGCAACAGCTTCCGCATCATCTATATCCACGTCCCGGCCGCCATGCTGGCCCAGTCCATCTACGTGATGCTGGCGGTGTGCGGCATCGTCGGGCTGGTGTGGAAAATGAAACTGGCCGACGTCGCCCTGCAATGCGCAGCGCCCATCGGTGCCTGGATGACCGCCGTGGCGCTGGTCACCGGAGCGATCTGGGGCAAGCCGACCTGGGGCTCGTGGTGGGTCTGGGATGCACGCCTTACGTCCATGCTTATCCTGCTTTTCCTGTACTTCGGTCTCATTGCGCTGGGCAACGCCATCAGCAATCGTGACAGCGCGGCCAAGGCCTGTGCGGTGCTGGCGATCGTCGGTGTGATCAACATCCCGATCATCAAGTACTCGGTGGAGTGGTGGAACACCCTGCACCAGGGCGCGACCTTCACCCTCACCGAAAAACCGGCGATGCCCGCCGAGATGTGGCTGCCACTGCTGCTGACGGCGTTGGGTTTCTACTGTTTCTTCGGTGCGGTCCTGCTGCTGCGCATGCGTCTTGAAGTGCTCAAGCGCGAAGCCCGGGCCAGTTGGGTCAAAGCCGAAGTGGAAAACAGCCTGGAGGTCGCTCGATGAGTTTTGCTTCATTCGGCGACTTCATTGCTATGGGTCATCATGGCCTGTATGTCTGGTCAGCCTATGGCATCTGCCTGACGGTTTTGGCCCTCAACGTGGCGGCGCCGATCCTGGCCCGCAAGCGGTATCTGCAACAAGAGGCGCGTCGTCTGCGCCGGGAGAACGGCAAGTGAATCCGCTGCGCAAAAAGCGTCTTATCATCATTCTCGCGATCCTGGTCGGGGTCGGCGCTGCCGTCGGCCTGGCCCTGAGCGCCCTGCAGCAGAACATCAACCTGTTTTACACACCGACCCAGATCGCCAACGGTGAAGCCCCACAAGATACGCGCATTCGCGCCGGCGGCATGGTCGAGAAGGGCTCGCTTGAGCGATCCAGTGATTCCCTGGACGTGAAGTTCGTCGTCACCGACTTCAACAAATCCGTGACCATCACTTATCGCGGCATCCTGCCGGACCTGTTCCGCGAAGGGCAGGGCATCGTCGCCCTGGGCAAGCTCAATGCCGATGGCGTGGTCGTGGCCGATGAAGTGCTGGCCAAGCACGATGAGAAGTACATGCCGCCGGAAGTGACCAAGGCGTTGAAAGACAGCGGTCAATCGGCTCCAACGCCCGCGAAGGAGGGTTGATCCATGACGTCCGGCATCTTTATTCCCGAGTTGGGTCATCTGGCGATGATCCTGGCCCTGTGCTTTGCCCTGGCTCAGGCCGTGGTGCCGCTGTTCGGTGCCTGGCGCGGTGACCGCCTGTGGATGAGCCTGGCCCAGCCGGCCGCCTGGGGGCAATTCACCTTTCTGGTGTTTGCCTTCGGTTGCCTGACCTACGCCTTCATGGTCGATGACTTCTCCGTCGCTTATGTGGCCAACAACTCCAACAGCGCGTTGCCGTGGTACTACAAGTTCAGCGCCGTGTGGGGTGCCCACGAAGGTTCCCTGCTGTTGTGGGCCTTGATTCTCGGCGGCTGGACCTTCGCGGTGTCGGTGTTTTCCCGGCAGTTGCCGCAGGTCATGCTGGCCCGCGTGCTGGCGGTGATGGGCATGATCAGCACCGGTTTCCTGCTGTTCCTGATCATGACCTCCAACCCGTTCAAGCGCATCCTGCCGCAAATGCCCAGCGACGGTGCCGACCTCAACCCGCTGCTGCAAGACATCGGCCTGATCGTTCACCCGCCGATGCTGTACATGGGTTACGTCGGTTTCTCGGTGGCCTTCGCCTTCGCGATCGCCGCGCTGATGGGCGGTCGCCTGGATGCCGCGTGGGCGCGCTGGTCGCGTCCTTGGACCATCGTGGCCTGGGCGTTCCTCGGTATCGGCATCACCCTGGGTTCGTGGTGGGCGTACTACGAACTCGGCTGGGGCGGCTGGTGGTTCTGGGACCCGGTGGAAAACGCCTCGTTCATGCCGTGGCTGGTGGGCACCGCACTGATTCACTCGTTGGCGGTCACGGAAAAGCGTGGCGTGTTCAAGAGCTGGACCGTGTTGCTGGCCATCGCTGCGTTTTCGCTGAGCCTGTTGGGTACTTTCCTCGTGCGTTCCGGCGTGCTGACCTCGGTGCATGCCTTTGCCTCCGACCCAGAGCGCGGGGTGTTCATCCTGATTTTCCTGCTGTTCGTGGTCGGTGGTTCGCTGACTCTGTTCGCCCTGCGCGCGCCGGTGGTCAAGAGCCAGGTGGGCTTCAACCTCTGGTCCAGGGAAACCCTGCTGCTGGGCAACAACCTCGTGCTGGTGGTAGCGGCCTCGATGATCCTGCTCGGCACCTTGTATCCGCTGATTCTGGACGCCATGACCGGCGCCAAGCTGTCCGTCGGCCCGCCGTATTTCAACGCGCTGTTCATTCCGTTGATGGCGTTGCTGATGGTGGTGATGGCGGTCGGCGTGATCGTGCGTTGGAAAGACACACCGGTGAAATGGCTGGTGAGCATGCTCACCCCGGTCCTGCTCGGCAGCGCTGCGCTGGCAGTAGTGGCCGGCGTCGCCTACGGCGATTTCAACTGGGCCGTGCTCGCGACCTTCATGCTCGCCGCCTGGGTGTTGCTGGCCGGTGTGCGTGACATCTTCGACAAGACCCGCCACAAGGGCCTGATCAAAGGCCTGCCAACCCTAACCCGCAGCTACTGGGGCATGCAGGTCGCGCACCTGGGCATTGCCGTGTGTGCGCTGGGTGTCGTGTTGTCCAGCCAGAACAGTGCCGAACGTGACCTGCGCCTGGCGCCGGGCGAATCCATGGACCTGGGTGGTTATCAGTTCGTCTTCGAAGGCGCCAAGCATTTCGAAGGCCCGAACTTCACCTCCGACAAGGGCACGGTTCGCGTGATCCGCGATGGCAAGGAAGTCAGTGTGCTGCACCCGGAAAAACGCCTGTACACCGTGCAGAACTCAGTGATGACCGAAGCCGGCATCGATGCCGGTTTCACCCGCGACCTCTATGTCGCCCTCGGTGAACCCTTGGGTAACGGTGCCTGGGCTGTGCGCGTTCACGTCAAACCGTTCGTGCGCTGGATCTGGTTCGGCGGTTTGCTGACCGGCTTAGGCGGGTTGCTGGCGGCGCTGGATCGGCGATATCGGGTCAAGGTCAAAAGCCGCGTGCGCGAAGCACTGGGCATGTCGGGAGCCACTGCATGAAGCGTTGGTTGATGTTGTTGCCACTGGCGATTTTTCTGGTGGTTGCTGTATTCCTTTACCGAGGGTTGTACCTGGATCCGGCCGAGTTGCCTTCGGCCATGATCAACAAACCGTTCCCGGAGTTTTCCCTGCCAACGGTGCAGGGCGACAAGACCCTGACCCGCGCTGACATCCTCGGCAAACCGGCGCTGGTCAACGTCTGGGGCACCTGGTGCATTTCCTGCCGGGTCGAGCACCCGGTGTTGAACAAGCTGGCACAGCAAGGCGTGGTGATCTACGGCATCAACTACAAGGACACCAACGCCGATGCCTTGAAGTGGCTGACGGACTTCCACAACCCGTATGTACTGGACATTCGTGACGACCAAGGCTCGCTGGGCCTGAACCTCGGAGTCTACGGCGCCCCGGAAACCTTCTTCATCGATGCCAAGGGCATCATCCGTGACAAGTTCGTCGGCGTGATCGACGAGCAGGTCTGGCGCGAAAAACTGGCGGCCAAGTACCAGGCGCTGGTCGACGAGGTCAAGCCATGAAGCGCTGGATTGCTGCCGCCGTTATCGGTTTGAGCATGGCCGGCATGGCCCACGCGGCCATCGACACTTACGAGTTCGCCAAGGAAGGTGACCGCGAGCGTTTCCGCGAACTGACCAAGGAGCTGCGTTGCCCCAAGTGCCAGAATCAGGACATCGCCGACTCCAACGCACCGATTGCCGCCGACCTGCGCAAAGAGATTTTCCGCATGCTCGGCGAGGGCAAGGACAACCAGCAGATCATCGACTTCATGGTCGATCGCTACGGTGATTTCGTCCGCTACAAGCCTGCGCTGAACGCCAAGACCGCCTTGCTCTGGTTCGGCCCCGCCGGCCTGCTGTTGGGCGGTGTCGTGATCATCGCGGTGATCGTCCGCCGTCGTCGCGTGCAACGCGCCGGCACCCCGGACTCGCTTTCTGCCGAGGAGCGCTCGCGCCTCGACCACCTGTTGGATAAAACCAAGAATGATTGATTTCTGGCTCGCTGCAGGTCTGCTGCTTCTGGTTGCCCTGAGTTTTCTATTGATCCCGGTGCTGCGCAGCCGTCGCGCCCAGCGTGAAGAGGATCGTACCGCCCTGAACGTCGCGCTTTATCAGGAGCGCGTGGCTGAGTTGCAGACTCAGCAGGAAGAGGGCGTGCTCGATGCGGCGCAAATGGACGCCGGTCGCGCCGAAGCTGCCCGTGAGTTGCTGGCGGACACCGAAGGCGCTGAAGCACCGCAGGTGTCGCGTCTGGGCAAACCCTTGCCGTTGCTGGCGGCCATTCTGGTGCCGGTGCTGGGCCTGGGGCTGTACATGCATTACGGTGCCAGCGACAAGGTTGAGCTGACTCGCGAGTTCGCGCAGGCACCGCAGTCGATGGAAGAGATGACCAAGCGCCTGGAGCGCGTGGTCGCCGCTCAGCCGGATTCCGCTGAAGGCATGTACTTCCTCGGTCGCACCTACATGGCTCAAGATCGCCCGGCGGACGCGGCGAAGATGTTCGAGCGAACCGTGAACCTGGCTGGTCGTCAGCCGGAGCTGCTCGGTCAGTGGGCTCAGGCCCAGTACTTCGCCGATGGCAAGAAGTGGTCGGACAAGGTCCAGGCCCTGACCGACGAAGCGCTCAAGGCCGATCCGAAAGAAGTCACCAGCCTTGGCTTGCTTGGCATTGCTGCGTTTGAAAGCGAGCGTTATCAGGACGCCATCGATTACTGGAATCGCCTGTTGGCGCAATTGCCGCCGGAAGACCAGTCCCGCGAGGCGCTGCAAGGCGGGATTACCCGGGCCACGGAGAAGCTTGTTGCCAGTGGTGGCAAGGTTGCGCAAGCACCGGCGGCCAAGGCCTCGGCGCTGCTCAAGGTCAGCGTCGATCTGGCGGCGGACCTCAAATCCAAGGTCCAGCCTGGCGACAGCGTGTTCATCTTCGCCCGTGCGATCTCCGGTCCTCCGGCCCCGCTGGCGGTCAAGCGCATGACCGTGGCCGACCTGCCGGTGACCGTCGAACTGGGTGATGCCGACGCAATGATGCCGCAATTGAAACTGTCGAACTTCCCTGAAGTCCAACTGGTTGCGCGCATTTCCCGTGCCGGCAAACCGACCGCCGGCGAATGGATCGGTCGCAGCCAGCCACTGGCCAGCAGCACCACCGCGCCGCAAACACTGACCATCGACAGCCCGGATAAATAACAGGAAACGCCACCATGACCGCCATTGCTCGTATTGCCCTGCTCAGCGCTGTTTTGGGGTTAAGCGCTTGTGCGGTCCAGCAACCAACGGAACATCAGGCACCACCACCGTTCCCGCCGTCGCAGCCGAGCCCCACACCATCGACGTCGCCCGTACCGAGCAAGCCGACCATACCGGCCAAACCTTCCAAGCCGTTGCCACGCACCTCAGCGAGCTTCGCGCCACCACCTGGGGGCAATAGCCATTGGGATCCGAAGCTTGGGGTGTATGTGCTGGATGACCAGCCCAATACCTTTTATCGCCAGCGTACCTATTACCGCTGGGATAACGGCTGGAGCCGGTCGATCGGTCCGAACGGGCCGTGGGAAGATACTGACATCCACGGTGTACCGGGTGGCCTGGGGCGGCAGTTCGGGCAGTAGTGCAAAGAGGCGACCTTCGGGTTGCCTTTTTCTTGGCTGGGAAATGTGATTGCCGGGCCACTGCTGGACCCTGTGGGAGCGAGCCTGCTCGCGAAGGCGGCCTGACAGCCGACCTGTCTTTTGTTGATCGTGTACATATCCGTTTCTGCGGTAACGACGACTTATGGTTCCGCTCTTACAGCGGGTCACTTTTGGCAAACGCCCCAAAAGTGACCAAAAGGTCTCGCCCCTTACGTACGGCCCCTCGCTAAGGCTCGGCGTTCCTTCGCTGCGGTATTCATCCGGGGGCATTGCCCTCCGGTCGGCTTCGCTTCGACCTACATGCAATGAGTTCGACTGCGTCGAACGGCGCTGCGCGCCAATCCCCGGATGAACACCTCCGCTCAGCCTGCCGAGGGGGCGGGTGGATCAAGATCAAGAGCTGCAGGCGAGCTAACGCTCGGCCTGTTGAGTGGTGAGGAGCGTGGGTGTACGCCGCTCTGCCTTTGCTCTTCTGTGGGAGATTCTATGGTTGAGGAAAAGCCCTCAACCCGCTTTTGCTTTGGCTTTTGATCTTCTTGCCCCCTCGAGAGGCCGAACGTCAGGGGCAAAGCATTTGGTTACTTTCGCCTGGGCCGACACTCCGGCTTTTCGAAAGTGACCCGCCGTAAGGGCGGAACCGTAAGTGGCCGTGACCACAGCAATGGACATGTACACCAGTAAAAAACACATCTACCAACACATAGCCATCGCGGGCAAGCCACGCTCCCACAGCCTCCGACGCCAGACTGACCCGAGCCGAACTCCGCCTGCACCTGCACTGCGTGCTGTGCCACCCGGACATCTTCAGCGTGTTCCGCGATCTGGTGGAGAGCCCGCTGGTGCAATTGGTGTCGGTGATGGACCACTCGCCGGGTCAGCGCCAGTTCGTACTGGAATCCAAGTACCGTGAGTACTACATGAGCACGTACCACCTGACCACGACGCAGATGGATGAATTCATCACGCTGCAAATGGCCAACTCGCGCACGTACAGCGACCGTTACCCACATCGAGGAGTCGGCGCGCTACGGCATGACCATCGCCGAGTTCCTGGTCACCGTCGAGGCCAAATTTGGTTGCCGGGAGCACGGAATGAATGTGTTGATAAGCGCACCGAACATCGTGCGCGGGCGGCCGCACTCGGGTAGCGTGGCCGTCGCAGATCTCGCCGGCGAAGGTTTGCTGAATATTCTGTCCAGCGACGACTTCCCTGCGAGCCTGCTGCATCGGCGTTCGAGCTGGCGGTACAGAGTGAGCGGATCTGTTTGGCCGAAGCGGTTTACCGAAGGTCCAGCAAGTATGGCGACAAGCGAAGAGGGTGTTTTGATGGCGGGCAGGTTGATCTATCTCATCGGGCCTTCAGGTTCGGGCAAGGACAGCCTGCTGGATGCGGCGCGAGAGCAGTTGGCAGAACGCGGCTGCCGTATCGTGCGGCGGGTCATCACCCGTTCGGCGGAAGCCGTGGGCGAGGCGGCACTCGGTGTCAGCCCGCAGCAGTTTGCCGAAATGGAGGCAGAAGGCGCGTTTGCCCTGAGCTGGCACGCCAATGGCCTGTCCTATGGCATTCCGCGGGAAATCGACGACTGGCTGGCCGCCGGGCACGACGTGCTGGTCAATGGCTCGCGGGGGCATTTGCAGAACACTCGCCTGCGCTATCCGAAGGCATTGGTGCTGTTGCTGACAGTGGACCAGGCGGTGCTGCGTCAACGACTGCTGGAGCGCGGGCGTGAGTCGCTGATCGAGATCGATCAGCGCTTGGCGCGCAATGCCCGATTCAACGAGCGGCTGTTGGCTGAAGATCCGGCCGTGCACCTGCTCGACAACTCCGGGCCGCTGGAGGTTACGGTCGAACGTTTGCTGGCCTGCATTGACGAGCAAGCCCCATGCGCCTGACGTTGCTGGGCACCGGTGATGCCCGGCAAGTGCCGGTCTATGGCTATGAGTGCGTGGCTACGATGCGGCCCGCCACGATCAGCGCTGGTTGATCGGCCCTGCAGTGCATTGATGAGTTGCAGCCGAAGTCGGCGGTATTGACCCATGTCGGGCATACCCTGGATGCCTGGTTGATGGAATATCGGGGTGAATTGCCGGCGAATGTCAGGGTCGGGTTTGATGGGTGTGTGTTGTAGCGATCTTTTGATCTTGATTGACGGGCTGTCAAACTTACTTCATCAACAACCCCTGCACATACTCCACAAACGCCCGAGCCTTGGCGCTGGCCATTCTCCCTGTGGGGAACACTGCCCACAGATCCAGGTTCGGCAGTGCCCAGTCCTTCATCACTTCCCGGACCGAACCGTCGGCCAGTTCCGGTGCGAACATCCATTGCGAGGCCATGGTCAGCCCTTGATGGGCCAGCACGGCTTCACGAAGGCCTTCGGCGGCATTGACGCGGATCCGGCCGCTGATGTTCACCGATTGCTCCTCGCCGGCCTTGTTGAACTGCCAGTTGGCGGCGCTACCGAGGGTGTAGAGGATGGCCTGATGTTTGCTCAGGTCGGCGGGGCAGGTGGGCTCGCCGTGTTTTTCAAAGTAGGCCGGTGTGCCCAGTACCATGCGCCGGCATTCGGCGATCTTGCGCGCGGTCAGCCTCGAGTCGCTCAACACGCCCAGGCGCAGGGCGATATCGACGCCTTCTTCCACCAGGTTGACGTTGCGATCATCGAGCATCAGGTCGATGTCCAGCGCCGGGTTTTGCTCCAGGAAGGGGCCCAGGTGCGGAACGATGTGCAGCCGGCCGAAGGTGACAGGCGCGCAGATGCGCAGGTTGCCACTCAGCCCGCCGGCGGAACCCCGTGCGGCGTTATCGGCCTCGTCGGCTTCTTCGATGGCGCGCTTGGCCCGTTCGAAAAAGGCCAGCCCGGCCTCGGTGGGCGTCAGGCCCCGGGTCGAACGCAGCAACAGCCGCACCGCCAACCGCGATTCGAGTTGCGCGATGGTTTTCGACACGGCCGGCTGGCCGATTTTCAGGCGCCGGGCGGCGGCGGAAAACGAACCGGTTTCCACCACGTAGACGAAGGTTTCCATTGCGCCGAGACGGTCCATTGAGGGTCCTTGTGCAAAATCCGGAAGTGTCGAAAGTCCCTTGTAGGAGCGAGCCTGCTCGCGATGACGGCATGACAGTCAGCATCAATGTTGAATGTTAAAGCGCTATCGCGAGCAGGCTCGCTCCTACAAGGGGTATATGGTGACAGTCAAAACGCGGCTTTACCCACCGAAGCACCACCATCGACAAACAGCGTCTGCCCGGTGATGAACCCGCTCTGCTCCGACAACAGAAACGTTATCGCCGAGGCGATTTCCTGTGGCTGTCCAAGGCGGCCCATCGGTACGCTGGCCAGATACCGCGCTTCACCTTCGCTGCCCGGCGGATTGTTGGTGCGGAACAGTTCGGTTTCGGTCGGCCCCGGCGCCACGGCGTTTACCGTGATACCACTTTGTGCCAACTCCAGCGCCCACGAGCGGGTGAAGCTGACCAGCGCAGCCTTGGCCGCCGCATACGCCGTGCGCTGGGCAATCCCGAGTACCGTCAGGCTGGAGATGTTGACCACCCGGCCCCAACCCTTGGCGCGCATGTTCGGCAACAGCGCCTGGGTGGCCTGCAAGGCCGAATGCAGATTGACCCGCATTACGTCGTCAAAGGTATCCAGATCGATTTCGCCAAGGGCTTGCGGACGCACCAGACCGACGTTGTTCACCAATCCATCGAACTCGTACACCCTGGCCAACTCCTCCAGCACTTCTCGGGTCAGCTTTCGGTCGCTCAGGTCCAGCGGAAACAGAATGCCCGGGAACGTCAGGTCGGGTTTGCGGGCGATGCCCACCACACGATGACCGGCCCGGTCCAGGTGCTCGGCCACCGCCCGGCCAATGCCTTTGCTGGCGCCGGTGATGAGAAAGGTACGTCGGGTCATGGCAACTCCTTGTAAGGGCATGCCGCCGGCCGGGCGGCAATTGAACGGGGCAGCCGCGAATCGCATCCAGCATCGCTTCAGGCTCTGGGCGTTGAGTGTAATCGGGAAAGGCAGGGCTTTCATCAGGGGGTTTCATCACACTCTGTAAAACAACCAGGCGTCGCTCTTCGGGTTTTTGTGCTTGAGTAAAGATAACTCTAGGGTTATTTTTGTTTTTGCCAAGCAAGGAGGCTGGTGGTGCAGAGCAGGCTATTGATCAAGGAGTTGGTGGAAGCGGGTTGGACCCTGGACCGGGTCACTGGCAGTCATCATATCTTCACGCACCCTTACAACCCGTACACCGTTCCCGTCCCTCATCCAAAAAAGGATTTACCGATCGGGACGGTCAAGAGCATCAGGCGGCGAGCCGGGCTTTACTGCCCGCCAGCCAGTTACGCAGGAGATCCATAATGCAATATCCAATCTGTATCGAATGGGGCGACGAGAACACCGCCATCGGTATCCAGATCCCCGATATTCCAGGTGCGGTGACCGCCGGGGATACCTTTGAAGAGGCTTACAACGCAGCCGTCGAAATTGCCCACATCATGCTGCAGGAGATGGCAGCAGACGGCGATACCATTCCGATGCCGACTTCAGCGGCGCTGCACCGTGGCAATCCCGAGTTCGCCGACATGGGCTGGGGCATGCTGGAACTGGACATCTCGCCGTACATGGGCAAGACCGAGAAGGTCAATGTCACGCTGCCCGGCTATGTGATCCAGCGTATCGACCGCTATGTGCGCGAGCACAACGTCAAAAGCCGCTCCTCCTTTCTGGCGGATGCGGCGATGGAGAAGCTGGTTCGGCAATAAATCGGGGCGCTGCAGGCATTCGCGAGCAGGCTCGCTCCCACAGGTTGCTTGCAAACCTTGTGGGAGCAAGCCTGCTCGCGAAGCTTTAAAGCTTACGCCGTCGCCAGCGCAGCCTTCTGCGAAACACTCAAGAACCGCAACAACGCCAACAGCGGAAACGCGCTGCCGACGATCACGATCCACAACCAGCCGCCGTGTTCGTACACCGCGCTGGCCACCGAAGAGCCGAAGGCGCCGCCGATGAATATGCTGGTCATGTACAGCGCATTCAGGCGGCTGCGGCTTTTGCCGTCGAGGGCGTAGACCGCGCGCTGGCCGAGGACCATGTTCATCTGCACACAGAAGTCGAGCACCACGCCGGTTACCGCCAGGCCGATGATGCTGTAGGCCGGATGGATAAACGCCGGCATGAAACTCAGGCTGGCGAACAGCAGGGCCAGTAACGACGCGATGCGGGTGTGGCCTGAGTCGGCCAGGCGCCCGGCGATGGGTGCGGCGATGGCGCCGATGGCGCCCACCAGGGCAAAAATCGCGATCTCGCTTTGCGACAAACCGTGATTGCGCGCCAGTTCCAGTGGTACGGCGGTCCAGAACAGGCTGAAGGTGGCAAACATGCAGCCCTGGTAAAACGCCCGCTGGCGCAGGACCGGTTGTTTGCGCAACAGCGTCCACAGTGAGCCCAGCAATTGGCCATAGGACGCGCTGTGATCAGGTTCACGCTTGGGAATGGTCACGGCCAGCACGATGCTGATGGCTGCCATCAACACCGCGGCAATCATGAACATCGCCCGCCAGCCGAAGTGGTCGGCCACCACGCTGGACACCGGCCTGGCCAGCAGAATGCCGAGCAACAAACCGCCCATGATCCCACCCACCACACGGCCGCGGGTTTCTTCCGGCGCCAGGTGCGCGGCCAACGGAATCAGGATTTGCACTGAAACCGAACTGAACCCCACCAACAGCGAAATCAGCAAAAACACGTTCGGCTGATCGGTGAGCGCGGCGCCCAGCAGGCTGACTATTGCCACCAGGGTGGTGATGATCATCAGCCGACGGTTCTCCAGCAGATCCCCCAGCGGCACCAGGAAAAACAGCCCCAGCGCATAGCCGATCTGGGTCAGGGAAACGATCAGGCTGGCCATGGAGTTGGTCAGGCCGATGTCCGGGGCGATCAGGCCGATGATCGGCTGGGCGTAGTAGATGTTGGCGACAATCGCGCCGCAACAGAAGGCGAACAGCAGCACCATGCCTCGGGTCATTGTCGCGGTGCCGTGGGACACCTGGGTCGCTGGGTTCATAACGGGTCTCGCTATACGGAAAGGAATGCGCGCAGGCTAATGGGCTGACTGAAACGGCGGAAGTGGGATTGGAGTGATAGCAATCATTCCATTGCGGAATGACTGACGAACGCGTGTGTCGTCCGTCGAAGAGCCTTGCGTCAGAACTATGCAGGTGAATGATACATTCACTTACATCTTGTTCGATAGCGTGCTTATGTTCTCTCTTCCTGTCTTGCCACCGGAGGGCCGTCCCATGAATATGAAGTTTCGTCAGCTGATTCGCCGCGCTTGTGTCGCTACCTTGATCAGCGTCTTCAGCGTTGGCCTGGTCCAGGCCGAGGATGCGCCGGGCACGCGCATCGGGGTGCGTGGCGAGATTACTGGCGTCAGTCCGGACATTTTGAAAGTCCACGCCAACAGCGGCGACAACGTGGTGATCAACCTGACCAAGGACACCAAGGTCCGCGCCGTGACCCTGGCCAACATCGAAGACATCAAGCCCGGTAGCTACATCGGCAGCGCCGCTATTCCCCAGGAGGATGGCACCCTCAAGGCCCTGGAGGTCCATGTATTCCCGCCGGAGTTGGCCGGCAGTGGCGATGGTCATCGGCCGTTTGACCTGGTCAAGGGCAGCAGCATGACCAACGGCAGCGTCGGCGACCTGGTGGTGAGCAATGGGCGGGTGCTGACCGTCAACTACAAGGGCGGCCAACAGAAGATCCTGGTGCCCGAAGACGTACCTATCGTCAACCTGATACCGGCCGATCGCAGCCTGTTGAAGGTGGGCGTGAAGATCGTGACCTTTGTGACCCAGGGTGCTGACGGCACGCTCACGGCTCAATCCATCTCGGCGGGCAAGGATGGCGTGACGCCACCGATGTAGTCTTTGCAGGCCTGACCGACCATCCGAAGAAATGCCCACATTTGCCTGACAACTAGAATCAACAGGGGGATCACTTCAACGCGTCCTTTCAAGCGGGAGTATCACGATGAAAATCGTATCGTCGCTGGCGTTGGTGGTAGCGGTTGGGTCGATCTCCGGGTGCTCGACGGTGCCTGATCGTCAGGTCACCAACGTTCCCCTGAACGCTACTTCCATCAATGCCGGGAGAATCGCCCGGCCCATCATGATGTCCGACGGTAATGCAACGGTGTTCTGGTTTGCGGTCAGTGGCGAAAGCATGGGTAGTGCTTTGCCGGGCCGTTTGCAGGCTTATATCTATCCGGGAAGCTGTGCGAGCCTGGGTGCGAAACCGGCCTATGACATGAACGACGGGCCGAATGCGAGGTTCTATTCAGCAGCGTCGCACCAGTATTTCTGGAAAAGCGCACCGATCGCCTACGAGACTCTTCGAGCGGGCGGCTATTCGTTGGTTGTGCGTGAAAGCCCGGCCGACGGGAACCAGAATATTTTCTGCGGCAAACTGAGCTGAAATGGCAGCCACAAAAAAGGCGACCTGCACAGGTCGCCTTTTTCATTGGTGCGCCAGGCATGGCGCGTTGCGCGTAAGCGCAACCAGCTTGGCTGTGGTGGCCACGCTGGTGACTTGGAGGTGAAAGTCCTCTACACACCCGGCAAGGGGAAGTGTTAGCCAGAGGCAAGGGTGTCGCGGGTGACTGCGAATCTGAAGGAAGCCCGAGGCAAAATGCTGGCCTGACGAACAGGAAGCGGATAGAGGCGGCGCAGCGGGGTAAGAAGGCCAATATCTTCAAAGCCCGATACTTGCACGGAACGCTGCGACGTAGATCCGACAGGCATAAGCAGGAAGGTCGCGCGAATTACCCTGGGAGATCTGTTTAGCCTGCCATGTGCTACCGGCGTCGCGAGATGACGGGATGGGCGACAGAAGTCAGCAGAGGCCGTAGTAGTTGCTCGAAACCGGAGTAATGAAGGGCTGAACCTGCCATGAGTGGATAGTCGGGTGTGATCTCTGTTGGAGCGTAAAGCAGAAACTCCGCGTAGCGGAGGTCAAGACCATTAGGAGGTAGGAGCCGGAAGCTCCGAGGGCCGGTCTGGGCGCTTAGATACCGCAGGCGACACATCAACGGAACCAAGCTCGCTGACGTTGTTTGTCAGTAGGCAGGAACCGCCGTATACGGAACCGTACGTACGGTGGTGTGAGAGGACGGCGGGGGCAACCCCGCCTCCTACTCGATCCGCTCAGCGATTACTGACCGCTGTAGATCTGGTCGAAAACCCCGCCATCATTGAAGTGGGTCTTCTGCACGGTGCGCCAGTCGCCGAAGGTCTTCTCGACCGACAGGAAGTCCACTTTCGGGAAGCGGTCGGTGTACTTGGCCAGCACGGCCGGGTCGCGCGGGCGCAGGTAGTTCGCCGCGGCAATCTCCTGACCTTCCGGCGACCACAGGTACTTCAGGTATTCCTCGGCCGCCGCACGGGTGCCTTTCTTGTCGACGGTCTTGTCGACCACCGACACCGGTGGCTCGGCTTCGGCGGAAACGCTTGGGTAGATGACTTCGAACTGATCACGGCCGAACTCGCGGGCGATCATTTCCGCTTCGTTTTCGAAGGTCACCAGCACGTCGCCGATCTGGTTGGTCATGAAGGTGGTGGTGGCGGCACGGCCGCCGGTGTCGAGTACTGGCGCTTGCTTGAACAGTTTGCCGACGAAGTCTTTGGCCTTGTTTTCGTCGCCGCCGTTTTTCAGCACGTAGCCCCAGGCAGAAAGATAGGTGTAGCGACCGTTACCGGAGGTTTTCGGGTTCGGGACGATGACCTGTACGCCATCCTTGAGCAGGTCAGGCCAGTCTTTCAGGGCTTTCGGGTTGCCCTTGCGCACGATGAACACGGTGGCCGAGGTGAACGGCGCGCTGTTGTTCGGCAGGCGCGTGACCCAGTTGTCCGGCACCAGTTTGCCGTTGTCTGCCAGGGCGTTGATGTCGGTGGCCATGTTCATGGTGATGACATCGGCTGGCAGGCCGTCGATGACCGAACGCGCCTGTTTGCTGGAGCCGCCGAAGGACATTTGCAGGACGATGTTTTCGTTGTGCTCGGCTTGCCAGTGTTTCTGGAACGCAGTGTTGTAGTCCTTGTAGAAATCTCGCATCACGTCGTAGGAAACGTTGAGCAGGGTTGGTGCAGCCTGGGCGATGTTGCCCAGGGCCAGGCCTGCGGCGAGAAGTGAGGCGCCAAAGAGTTTTTTCACTGCGAATTCCTTGTTCTATTAAAAGTGGGGCAATTTGCCAGCGACTATAACTGGGCTCGTTTAGTCCCTTAAAGATTAAAAAGCTCTTTGCTTATTCCAGTTTTTTGAACAGTGCATTGCCACAACGGGAGCAGAACGACGCCTCGGTTTCATGGCTGTCCTTGGTACACACCGGGCAGTCGCGATGCAACTGGCCGCCACGCATGGCCGTGGCCAGTTCGGCGGTGAAGATCCCGGTGGGCACGGCGATGATCGAGTAACCGGTGATCATCACCATCGACGAGATGACCTGGCCCAATGCGGTCTTGGGCACGATGTCGCCGTAACCGACGGTGGTCAGGGTCACGATAGCCCAGTAAATGCCCTTGGGAATGCTGGTGAAGCCATGTTGCGGGCCTTCGACCACATACATCAGGGTGCCGAACACCGTCACCAGGGTGCAGACGCTGAGCAGGAACACGAGGATCTTCTGCTTGCTGCCGCGCAGGGCATCGAGCAGGTAATGGGCTTGCTTGAGGTACGGACCGAGCTTGAGCACGCGGAAGATCCGCAGCATCCGGATCACCCGGATGATCAGCAGGTACTGGGCATCGCTGTAGTACAGCGCGAGGATGCCGGGCACGATGGCCAGCAGGTCCACCAGACCATAGAAACTGAAGGCATAGCGCAGGGGCTTGGGCGAGCAGTACAGGCGCAGGATGTACTCGCCGAGGAAGATCACCGTGAAGCCCCACTCGATATACGCCAGCAGGCTGGCGTAGTTCTGGTGGACGTCATCGATGCTGTCCAGGATCACCACCACCAGGCTGGCGAGGATGATCAGCAGCAGTGTGGAGTCGAAGCGTCGACCGGCAACGGTGTCGGTCTGGAAAATAATCACGTACAGGCGATTACGCCACGTGTCGTTGCTGTTCATGCACATCGCCTTGGCCGCAAATCAGCGCAGCCTAGGTTGATTCTCCCCGGGAGCGCAAGGCGCGCTTTCGACCGTGGCTTTGCCGAGCATTTGAACAACGCTGCGAATCAGCCAGCCGGCAAGAATGAACGGCGCGGTCAGCGTGGGCAGACCGATGGCGGCAAACACCGGCGTCAGCAACAGCGCCAGGCCGATGCCAAGCAGCGGCAGCCACGGTTGACGACGCAGGGAGCTGAAGGCGAGGGCGGCCAGCACGGCGTTATAGCCACCGAGGCCGAGCAGTGCGGTATAGAAATCGTGGTTCAGCAGGCTCCAGCCCATGCCCGCGACAGACGCCAGCAATGCCCAGCAGAATGCGCGGCGATCAGCGATCAGCAAACCGGTGGCAATCATCGCACCGGCCAGTGGATGACCAAGGAACATCACCTGACCAATGCCTTTGAGTGGCGCGGCGAGCATGTTCAGGGTGCTGACTTCGATCAAGTGCGGCTCAGTCGAGGGCGTGGCGAAGCACAGCAGCAACCAGCCCAACCCGACGAAGGGCGCGGTGTAGGCTGGCAGGTATTGGCTGAACCGGAGGCGCTTGAGCCACTGCTGGGTGACCATCGCGCTCAGGCCACCGGCGGCCAGAATCAGTGGCGGCATCATCGCCGACCAGGGGAAATACAGGCTCAATAACAGTCCGAGCAGGACGCCGTTGTAGCTGAACAACCCGGCCTGACGATCCGCCTTGGCATAGTTGCGACGTTGCGCGGTGAGCAGCCCGGCGACACCACCGAGCAAGGCGCCGCCGAGCAAGGCGGGCGCAGTGAACAAAATGGCCAGGACGCACAGCAGGCCGCACAGCGGATTGCGCTGGAGAAAGATCTGGCTGAAGCCGTTGAGCAATGCTTCGGCCCAGTCGGGGCAGTGGGTGTTGAAGTGGTGGGCAGGCATGATGAAATCTGGGCAGTGAAAAATCAAAGGTGCTGCACAAATCTGTGGCGAGGGGGCTTGCCCCCGTTGGGGCGCGAAGCGGCCCCGGATCCGGTGAATGCGGTTTCTCTTGGGAACCCGTCATGCCGGAAAACGACTGCTACGCAGTCGAACGGGGGCAAGCCCCCTCGCCACAAATGCGGTTCTTAAATCAACGTCTCGATACGCAAAGAGTTAGTCGATCCCGGCTGGCCAAAGGGCACACCTGCTGTGATCAACAGTGTGTCGCCACGCTGTGCCATGCCCTGGGCCTGTGCGATCTCCAGTGCCGTGGAGCAGACTTCATCGACCTGACGCAGGCGGTCATTGACCACCGAGTGCACACCCCACGCCACGCTCAGGCGACGGGCGGTCTGCAGGTTCGGTGTCAGGTTGAGGATCGGCACTGTCGGCCGCTCCCGCGCCGCACGCAGGCTCGACGCGCCAGACTCGCTGTAATTGACCAGCACCGCCACCGGCAGCACGTTGCTGATGCGGCGAATGGCGCAGCTGATCGCGTCGGAAACAGTCGCCTCGGCTTTCGGTCGGCTGACGTCGAGTTGAGTCTGATAGTCCGGACCGTTCTCCACCTGGCGGATGATCTTGCTCATCATCTGCACGGCTTCGAGCGGGTATTCGCCGGACGCGGTTTCCGCCGACAGCATCACCGCGTCCGCACCTTCGGCCACCGCGTTGGCCACATCGGTGACTTCGGCGCGGGTTGGCGCCGGTGAGAAGCGCATCGACTCCAGCATCTGGGTCGCCACCACCACCGGTTTGCCGAGCTGGCGGCAGGTGCTGATGATGTTCTTCTGGATCTGCGGCACGCTTTCGGCCGGCACTTCCACGCCCAGGTCACCACGGGCGACCATGATCGCGTCGCTCAATTCGGCGATCTCGCGCAGTTGTTCGACGGCCGATGGCTTCTCGATCTTGGCCATCAGGAACGCCTTGTCGCCGATCAGGGTACGGGCTTCGCGGATGTCATCGGGACGTTGCACGAACGACAGCGCCACCCAGTCCACACCCAACTCCAGACCGAAGGTCAAGTCGCGGCGATCCTTGGCGGTCAGCGGGCTCAGGTCGAGCACCGCTTGCGGCACGTTCACGCCTTTGCGGTCCGACAGTTCGCCGCCATTGAGCACGGTGGTGTCGATGGCGTCGGCGTACTTGGTCACGACCCGAAGACGCAGTTTGCCGTCGTCCAGCAGCAGGTCCATGCCTGGCTCCAGCGCGGCGATGATTTCCGGGTGGGGCAGGTTGACCCGGCGCTCATCGCCGGGCGTGGCATCGAGGTCCAGGCGCAAGGCCTGACCGCGCACCAGTTGTACCTTGCCTTCGGCGAACTTGCCGACCCGCAGTTTCGGGCCTTGCAGGTCCATCAGGATACCCAATGGATAATTGAGCTGGCGCTCGACTTCACGAATCCACTGGAAACGCTGGGCGTGGTCGGCGTGATCGCCATGGCTGAAGTTCAGGCGGAAGATGTTGACCCCGGCCAGCACCAGCTCACGGATGGCGTCGATGCCATCGGTGGCCGGGCCGAGCGTGGCGAGGATTTTGACCTTTTTGTCAGGCGTCATGTTTAGTGCTCTCAAGGATCAGAATGGCGCGGAAGTCGTTGACGTTGGTACGGGTCGGCTCGGTGACGATCAGGGCGTCCAGCGCCTCGAAGTAGCCGTAACCGTTGTTGTTGTCCAACTCGTCGCTGGCGCTCAGACCCAATGCGGCGGCGCGGGCGTAGCTGTCCGGGGTCATGATCGCGCCGGCGTTGTCTTCGGAGCCGTCGATGCCGTCGGTGTCACCGGCCAGCGCGTAGACGCCGGGCAGGCCCTTGAGGCTGTCGGTCAGGCTCAGCAGGAACTCGGCATTGCGTCCGCCACGGCCATTGCCGCGTACGGTCACGGTGGTTTCACCGCCAGAGAGAATCACGCAGGGCGCCGCCAGCGGCTGACCGTGCAGGACGATTTGTCGGGCGATGCCGGCGTGGACTTTCGCCACCTCGCGGGATTCGCCTTCCAGGTCGCCGAGAATCAGCGGACTGAACCCGGCTTGACGGCATTTCACCGCCGCCGCTTCAAGGGATTGCTGCGGGCGGGCGATCAACTGGAAATGACTGCGGGCCAGGCTCGGGTCGCCGGGTTTGACGGTTTCCGACTCGGGGCTTTGCAGCCAGGTGCGCACCGAAGCCGGAACCTCGATGGCGTAGCGTTTGAGGATCGCCAGGGCTTCGGCCGAGGTGCTCGGATCGGCCACGGTAGGGCCGGAGGCGATGACCGTGGCGAGGTCGCCCGGCACATCGGAAATCGCATAGGTGTAGACCGTGGCAGGCCAGCAGGCTTTGCCCAGGCGGCCGCCCTTGATCGCCGAGAGGTGCTTGCGTACGCAGTTCATCTCGCCGATGGTCGCGCCGGATTTGAGCAGGGCTTTGTTGATCGACTGCTTGTCGGCCAGGGTGATGCCTTCGGCCGGCAGTGCCAGCAGGGCAGAGCCACCACCGGAGAGCAGGAAGATCACGCGGTCGTTTTCGCTGAGGTCGCTGACCAGTTCCAGCACACGTTTGGCCACGGCCAGACCTGCAGCGTCCGGTACCGGATGCGCGGCTTCGACCACTTCGATTTTTTCGCAAGGTGCGCCGTGACCGTAACGGGTCACCACCAGGCCAGAGACTTCACCCTGCCAGCAGCGCTCGACCACCTGGGCCATGGCGGCTGCGGCTTTGCCGGCGCCAATGACGATTACGCGACCGCTGCGGTCGGCAGGCAAATGGGCTTCGAGGACTTGTTGCGGATGCGCCGCGTCGATGGCTGTGGCAAACAGCTCGCGCAGCAATTGTTGCGGATCGACCGACATGGCGGGCTCCCGGAATTCTTGT
This sequence comes from Pseudomonas sp. GL-RE-26, assembly GCF_019956275.1. Lineage (NCBI taxonomy): Bacteria > Pseudomonadati > Pseudomonadota > Gammaproteobacteria > Pseudomonadales > Pseudomonadaceae > Pseudomonas > Pseudomonas sp. GL-RE-26. The sequence goes on along the minus strand of NZ_JAHBDI010000077.1, from coordinate 121,017 downwards.
TATTCGAAAGGGCAACTCTGATCTCTGTAGGAGTGAGCCTGCTCGCGATCCAGGCACCGCGGTGTATCAGGTACACCGCGGTGATTTCATCGCGAGCAGGCTCGCTCCCACAGGTTTAATGCAGGTTCAGGCAGGGCTTACTTCTTGTCGCGAATCGAGAAGTTCGCCATGTGTTCCAGACCCTTGATCAGCGCCGAGTGGTCCCAGTTGCTGCCACCGATGGCCGCGCAGGTGCTGAACACTTGCTGGGTGTTGGCGGTGTTCGGCAGGTTGATGTTCAGCTCCTTGGCGCCTTGCAGTGCCAGGTTCAGGTCCTTCTGGTGCAGGCTGATGCGGAAGCCTGGATCGAAGGTGCCCTTGATCATGCGCTCGCCGTGGACTTCGAGGATCTTCGAGGACGCGAAACCGCCCATCAGTGCTTCACGCACCTTGGCTGGATCGGCACCGTTTTTCGAAGCGAACAGCAGGGCTTCAGCCACGGCCTGGATGTTCAGGGCCACGATGATCTGGTTGGCCACCTTGGCGGTTTGGCCGTCGCCGTTGCCACCGACCAGGGTGATGTTCTTGCCCATGGCCTGGAACAGCGGCAGGGCGCGTTCGAAAGCGTCGGCATCGCCGCCGACCATGATGCTCAGGCTCGCAGCCTTGGCGCCGACTTCACCGCCGGATACCGGGGCATCGAGGTATTGCGCGCCTTTTTCGTTGATCTTTGCCGCGAAAGCCTTGGTGGCGGTTGGCGAGATCGAGCTCATGTCGATGACGACTTTGCCTTTACCCACGCCAGCAGCGATGCCGTCGGCACGGAACAGCACGTCATCGACCTGCGGGGTATCGGGCACCATGACGATGATGAACTCGGCTTCCTGGGCGACTTCCTTCGGGTTCGCCAAGGCAACGGCGCCGGCGGCAACCAGGTCGGCAGGCGCAGGGTCGTGGTGGGCCGACAGGAACAGGCTGTGACCGGCTTTCTGCAGGTTCGCCGCCATTGGGTGGCCCATGATGCCGGTGCCGATAAATCCGATTTTAGCCATGAGAAAATCCTCTTGTTTTTGTGTAGCCAAATTTTGTCTACGTAGCTGAGACGAGCACACCCTGTGGCGAGGGAGCTTGTTCCCTCGGCACAGAGATCCGGTTCAATCTCAGATCGCGTTATGGGTTTTCAACCAGCCCAGGCCCGCTTCAGTGGTGGTCAGCGGCTTGTATTCGCAACCGACCCAGCCCTGATAACCGATGCGGTCCAGGTGTTCGAACAAGAAGCGGTAGTTGATTTCACCGGTACCTGGTTCATTGCGCCCCGGGTTGTCCGCGAGCTGCACGTGGTTGATCTCGCCCAGGTGCGATTGCAGGGTGCGGGCCAGATCGCCTTCCATGATTTGCATGTGGTAGATGTCGTACTGCAGGAACAGGTTGGCGCTGCCGACCTGCTCGCGAATCGACAGGGCTTGCGCCGTGTTGTTCAGGTAGAAACCTGGAATGTCACGGGTGTTGATCGCTTCCATCACCAGCTTGATACCCGCCGCTTGCAGCTTGTCGGCCGCGTACTTGAGGTTGGCGACGAAGGTTTTCTCCACGGTGGCATCGTCAAAGCCCTGCGGACGAATACCGGCCAGGCAGTTGACCTGGGTGTTGCCCAGCACTTGCGCGTAAGCGATGGCCAGGTCGACACCGGCACGGAACTCTTCGACCCGGTCCGGCAGGCACGCGATACCGCGCTCGCCCTTGGCCCAGTCACCGGCCGGCAGGTTGAACAGCACTTGGGTCAGACCGTGGGCGTCGAGCTGGGCCTTGATTTCGGCGGAGCTGAAGTCGTACGGGAACAGGTATTCGACACCACTGAAGCCGGCCTTGGCGGCCGCTTCGAAACGGGCGAGAAAGTCCTGTTCGGTGAACAGCATGGACAGGTTGGCTGCGAAACGCGGCATGGTGGTCTCCCGTAAATGTGTGAAGGCCCCTTGTAGGAGCGAGCTTGCTCGCGAAAGCGGTGGGTCAGTCAACATCTCTGTTGAATGTGAAGCCGTCTTCGCGGGCAAGCCCGCTCCCACAGGGGGAGCGGTCAGCAGTTAATCGAGCAACGAAATCGCAGTCGGTGCGTCGTCGCCGACCAGCGCCAGGTCTTCGAATTCGTTGACGGCGTTGATCTCGGTGCCCATGGAAATGTTGGTCACACGCTCCAGGATGATCTCGACGATCACCGGAACCTTGAACTCTTCGATCAGCTCCTGGGCCTTGCGCAGGGCAGGCTGGATCTGAGACGGTTCGAATACGCGCAGTGCCTTGCAGCCCAGGCCTTCGGCCACTGCGACGTGGTCGACACCGTAGCCGTTGAGTTCCGGCGCGTTCAGGTTGTCGAAGGACAGCTGCACGCAGTAGTCCATGTCGAAACCGCGCTGAGCCTGACGGATCAGACCCAGGTACGAGTTGTTCACCACAACATGGATGTACGGCAGCTTGAACTGCGCGCCCACCGCCAATTCCTCGATCATGAACTGGAAGTCATAGTCCCCCGACAGGGCCACGACTTTACGGTTCGGATCGGCCTTGACCACACCCAGCGCTGCCGGAATGGTCCAGCCCAACGGGCCTGCCTGACCGCAGTTGATCCAGTGACGCGGCTTGTAGACGTGCAGGAACTGCGCGCCGGCAATCTGCGACAGACCGATGGTGCTGACGTAGCAGGTGTCTTTGCCGAACACCTGGTTCATTTCTTCGTAAACGCGTTGCGGCTTGACCGGCACGTTGTCGAAGTGAGTCTTGCGCTGCAGGCTGGCTTTACGCTGCTGGCAGTCTTGCAGCCAGGCGCTGCGGTTCTTCAGCTTGCCGGCGGCTTGCCATTCGCGAGCGACTTCGATGAACACGGTCAGCGCGGCAGCGGCGTCGGAAACGATGCCCAGGTCCGGGGTGAACACGCGGCCGATCTGGGTCGGTTCGATATCAACGTGAATGAACTTGCGGCCTTCGGTGTACACGTCAACCGAACCGGTGTGACGGTTGGCCCAACGGTTGCCCACGCCCAGAACCACGTCGGACTTGAGCATGGTTGCGTTGCCGTAGCGGTGCGAAGTCTGCAGACCAACCATGCCCACCATCAGCGGGTGATCGTCCGGGATGGTGCCCCAGCCCATCAGGGTCGGGATAACCGGAATGCCGGTCAGCTCGGCGAACTCCACCAACAGATCGCTGGCGTCGGCATTGATGATGCCGCCACCGGCCACCAGCAATGGACGCTCGGCCTGATCCAGCATGGCCAAGGCTTTTTCCACCTGCACGCGGGTAGCGCTCGGCTTGGCCAATGGCAGCGGCTGGTAGGCGTCGATGTCGAATTCGATTTCGGCCATCTGCACGTCGAACGGCAGGTCGATCAGCACTGGGCCTGGACGGCCGGAGCGCATTTCATAGAAAGCCTTCTGGAACGCATAAGGCACCTGGCCCGGTTCCATGACGGTGGTCGACCACTTGGTGACTGGCTTGACGATGGTGGTGATATCGACAGCCTGGAAGTCTTCCTTGTGCATACGGGCGCGGGGTGCCTGGCCTGTGATGCAGAGGATTGGAATCGAGTCGGCCGAGGCGCTGTAGAGCCCGGTGACCATGTCGGTGCCGGCAGGGCCGGAAGTACCGATGCACACGCCGATGTTGCCGGCCTTGGTACGGGTGTAGCCCTCGGCCATGTGCGAGGCGCCTTCAACGTGGCGAGCGAGTACGTGATCGATGCCGCCAACCTTTTGCAAGGCGGAGTACAGCGGGTTGATGGCGGCACCCGGGATGCCAAAAGCGGTATCGACCCCTTCACGGCGCATCACCAGAACGGCGGCTTCGATTGCTCTCATTTTGCTCATGGTTTTGTGCCTCTTTACGTTTTGTAATTGTATACAAGTGGCTTTGCGCAGAGTGTATTCACGGCGGACGGCGCAGGTCAATCCATTTTCTCAAGCGCTTGTTTCATTCGTCGGAAGCCCGTTCTACTGTGGCTTTTCGTCGCATGTGGCGCCTTTCGAGAATTATTGTATACAAAAAAATAATTCATTGTGTTCTATTTGTTGCATCGGGCTGCGGCACAACGGCGCAGCCCACCGACTTTCCGAAAAACAAAATGAGGACGGCACCATGAGCGCTTTAACCTTGAAAGTCGCAGTCAACCTGGTCAACGAGGCCATCACCGCAGGGCGTGCAATCTCTGCGGCACCCTTGACCATTGCGGTACTGGATGCCGGCGGGCATCTGATCGCCCTGCAACGCGAAGACGGCGCCAGCCTGCTGCGCCCGCACGTCGCCATCGGTAAAGCCTGGGGCGCCATCGCGCTGGGCAAGGGCTCACGCCTGCTGGCGCTGGACGCCCAGCAACGCCCGGCGTTTATCGCTGCGTTGAACAGCCTGGGGCAGGGCAGCGTCGTGCCGGCACCGGGTGGTGTGCTGGTTCGCGATCAGGATGGGAACGTGCTGGGGGCGGTGGGGATCAGCGGCGATCTGTCGGATGTCGACGAGCAGTGCGCGATCAATGCGATCGAGGCGCTGGGGTTGGTGGCGGATGCTGGGGTGGCGGCTTGATCTGTAGCGTCTGATCAATCGCCTTCGCGAGCAGGCTCGCTCCTACAGGGTTTGTGGTCGGACACAAAATTGTCTGAATGCCAGAATCCCCTGTAGGAGTGAGCCTGCTCGCGATAGCTATCTTCCAGTCACATCCAGCCAATAGTTTGCCCGCCCACTTGAATCCACAGAACTAGGCTTCTCATGACCTGATCATGGGAGGCAAAGGAATGCCGGATTCACCTGCTGCACACCGATTGCGAGTCGGGCGCTATGCCGAAACCAGTCGAATTTATCTGTTAACCACCAATACACATCACAGGACCCCGGTTTTCAAGGATTTCACCTTGGGCAGGCTGGTGGTCGATGAGTTTCGAAACGCACAAACACTTGGCTTTGCGAACTCGTTGGCCTGGGTGGTCATGCCAGATCATTTTCATTGGTTAATTGAGTTGCAGAGGGGATCTTTGAGTGAGCTGATGCAGAAAACCAAGTCGATGAGTACCAAAGCCGTGAGGCAGTCTACCGGTCGAACCACCAGTCTCTGGCAGAGAGGATTTCATGATCGGGCACTGCGGCGGGAAGATGATTTGGTGAAGATGGCTCGATATGTAGTAGCCAACCCGTTGCGGGCTGGGCTGGTAGAGAAGCTTGGTGACTATCCGTTGTGGGATGCGATCTGGGTTTGATCTGAAACCGTGTCGTCTCGATCGCGAGCAGGCTCACTCCTACAGGGGAATGCATTCCAAATGTAGGAGTGAGCCTGCTCGCGATTGGTAGCACCGCTGTCCATCAATCCGCCTCACACCCCTTGAGCACCAACCGGATAATCGTCTGCGCCGCCGCTTCATAATCTTCTTCGTCCAGCCGGGCCTTGCCGGTGATGGCGGTGATCTGCCAGTCGAAGTCGGCGTAGGTCTGGGTCGCGGCCCAGATACTGAACATCAGGTGGTTGGGGTCGATGGGGGCGATTTGCCCGCGGTCGATCCAGGTCTGGATGCACTCGATGTTGTGTTTGGCCTGGCCATTGAGCTGTTCGACCAGATCGCTGCTCAGGTGGGGGGCGCCGTGCATGATTTCGCTGGCGAACACCTTGGAGGCGAAAGGCAGGTCGCGGGAGATGCGGATCTTCGAGCGAATGTAGCCGCTGAGTACTTCACCGGGCTCGCCGTCCGGATTGAACGGTGTCGAGGCCTGCAGGATGGGCTCGATGATGCTTTCCAGAACCTCGCGGTAGAGGTTTTCCTTGGACTTGAAGTAGTAGTAGACGTTGGGCTTTGGCAATCCCGCCTTGGCTGCGATGTCGCTGGTTTTGGTCGCAGCGAAGCCTTTGTCGGCGAATTCCTCACTGGCGGCACGCAGGATCAGTTGTTTGTTGCGCTCGCGGATAGTGCTCATAAACCGGGTGATTCCTTGCCTGTTCTGGCGGTTGCGCATGGTATCACCGGCCTCGCGCGGCGCTCAAGAATGCACCGTGGGCTCTTATGTCGCGCTATGCTGCTGCGCATTCATTGCAGAAGGAAACCCGATTCATGGCAGGAAGCAGTTTGCTGGTGCTGATCGACGACATCGCGACCGTGCTGGACGACGTGTCTTTGATGACCCAAATGGCCGCCAAGAAAACGGCCGGCGTACTCGGCGACGACCTGGCACTCAATGCCCAGCAAGTCAGCGGCGTGCGTGCCGAGCGGGAAATCCCGGTGGTCTGGGCGGTCGCCAAGGGCTCGTTCATCAATAAACTGATCCTGGTGCCGTCGGCGCTGGCCATCAGTGCGTTCATTCCGTGGCTGGTCACACCGCTATTGATGGTCGGTGGCGCCTATCTGTGCTTCGAAGGCTTCGAAAAACTCGCCCACAAGTTCCTGCACAGCAAGGCGCAAGACGTCGCCGAGCATGCGCAGTTGGTCGAGGCGGTGGCGGACCCTGCCACTGACCTGGTGGCGTTCGAGAAGGACAAGATCAAAGGCGCGATCCGCACCGACTTCATTCTTTCGGCGGAAATCATCGCCATCACCCTCGGCACCGTGGCCGGCGCTCCATTGACCCAGCAAATCATCGTGCTTTCTGGCATTGCCATTGTCATGACCGTCGGCGTGTACGGATTGGTGGCAGGTATCGTCAAGCTCGACGACTTGGGCCTGTGGTTGACCCAGAAACCCGGACAGATGGCGAAAAGCATCGGCGGCGGGATTCTGCGTGCGGCACCGTACATGATGAAGAGCCTGTCGGTGATTGGCACGGCGGCGATGTTTCTGGTGGGCGGCGGGATCCTCACGCACGGTGTGCCGGTGGTGCATCACTGGATCGAAAGTGTCGGTGCTGCGGCGGGTGGCGGCGGATTTATCGTGCCGGTGCTGCTCAAAGGCGTGGCGGGGATTGTGGCGGGGGCGGTGGTGTTGGTTGGCGTCATGGCTGTCAGCAAAATCTGGAAAGCCTTGAAAGGCTGAAGGCAACACATAACAAATGTGGGAGCGGGCTTGCTCGCGATGGCGGTGTAACAGTCAACATCAATGTTGAATGTAACGACCTCATCGCGAGCAAGCCCGCTCCCACAGTGTTTTTGGGGTGCCTTGTTTACTCGGCGATCTGCAACTTGCGCGCTTCGGTGTACACGTAACGCACTTTTTCGTACTCGAATGGCGAGTTCATCTGGCCATAGCGGAAGTTGGTCTGGTGGCGCTTGTCGATGCCGCGCAGGATCCACACTTCCGGATGGTTGGAGCTGACTTCGGCCACGTTGAGGAAGTTGATCGCATTCTCGGCTGTGTAATCCACCGCCAGGCCGCCGGTGTCACGCAGGTTCGACGGACCGAGGATCGGCAGCATGAAGTAAGCGCCGGCCGGTACGCCGTAGAAGCCAAGGGTCTGGCCGAAGTCTTCGCTCTGGCGCGGCAGGCCCATGGCGGTGGCGGGGTCCCACAGGCCGGCGATGCCGATGGTGGTGTTGAGCAGCAGTCGCCCGGTGGTTTCCAGCGAGCGGTGGCCCTTGAGTTGCAGCAGGCTGTTCAACAGGTTCGGCACGTCGCCGAGGTTGTTGAAGAAGTTGCTGACACCGGTACGCAGGAAGCTCGGGGTGACGTAGCGGTAGCCATTGACCACCGGCAGGAACACCCATTGGTCGAAGCGGTAGTTGAAGTGATACACGCGCCGGTTCCACTCTTCCAGCGGGTCGTAGACGGCCAGCGCGTTGAGCGTCGAACGCTCGAACTCGCGCTGGTCCAGGCCCGGGTTGAATTTGAGTTTGCTCAGTGGTTCCTTGAAACCATCGCTGTCGACGACCACGGGGGCATTGGCTTTGCTGTTGTCGGCATTGGCGACACTTGCACAGAGTAGCGCAGCGAAAAGCAGGAGATATTTAGCCACGGAAGAACTCCAGCATGGCGTCGCTGTTGACGCGGTAGTTAATGTTGCCGCAGTGGCCACCGTACGGGTAAACGGTCAGGCGATCACCGAAGGTCTTGCGCAGGAAGCCCAGGTCGCCAGGGCCGAGGATCACGTCATCGGCGTTGTGCATCACAGCAATTTTCGGGCTTTCGTGCAGGTAGTCCTTCAGCGCATACAGGCTCACCTGGTCAATCATTTGCAGCAGGCTGCCGCCGTCGGTGCGGGCGCGCCACATCGGGATCACTTGTTCGGTGATGTAGCAGTCGAAGTCGCATTGCAGCGCACGCTTGAGGAATGGCGTGAGGCTGGTGCCCTCGGTGATCGGGAACTTGGGAGGGGTGATCAGGCCGCGACGGTTGATCAGGTCCGAAGTGAAGGCAATGTCGGCCGCCGAAAAGCGGAACGAGGTGCCGATCAGCATGGCCATCTGTTCGTTGGTCAGGTGCTGCTTGGACTGCTGGAAGTCGTAGAGCAGGGCGTCGTTGAGGTCGATGTAGCCCTTCTGCTGGAAGTAGCGGGTCAATTTGTTCAGTACCAGTTCATAGAACGTGGTGCTGGAGTTGATGCCCTTGACTTCCGTTTGCACAAGCTTGTCGAGGTTGGTGATCGAGGTGTAGAGGTTGACCGGCGGGTTGAGCAGCAGGACTTTCTTGAAGTTGAAGCTGCGTCGGGTTTCGTCCAGGTGCGCGACGAAAGCGGCATCCAGTGCGCCCAGGCTGTACCCGGTCAGATAGTAATCGGTGACCGGCATTTTCGGGTTCTGTGCCCGTACGGCCTGCATCACCCGGTACAGGTCTTCGGCGTCCTCCTTGGAAACACCCGGTGTGGCGAAGCGTGATGCGGCGCTCATGAAGTCATAGCTGGTGGGCGATGACAACTGCACCACGTGGTAGCCGGCCTTGTAATAGAGCTTCTTCAGGTATTCATTCAGGCTGCTGTCATAACGCGCGCCGGTACCGGCGATCAGGAAAATCAGCGGTGCGGCGTGATCCTGCGTGGCAATGCGGTAGTCGAGTTTCTTGACCGCCCAGAAATTGTCCGGCAATTCGAACGCCCGTTCCGGGCGCAAGGTAACGCTGCGCACTGTCTGATCAATGTCATCGTCCAGGGGTAGCTCCGGACGCAGGTCCGGCGGCGTGGTCGCGATGGTCGCCTCGAACGGGTTGGTCAGGGGGTAGCCGTAACTGGCGGCGTCAATATCGACCGCCAGTGCGGACGCACTCAATATAAGGCCGCCAAACAAGGCGGCGAAGCGCAAGGAACGGAGCATGACTAAATCCCTTAGAAGAAGGTGCCGAATGAATTTCGCAGGCTATGACCACCGGATCTGCGCCAAAGTGCCAAGCCTCGGCACCAAACAGGCTTAATTTCGAAGTAATAGTAGTTGGACGATACACTTTGCAGCGATTGAATGACCAGTTATCAGTTGTTATAGCTTGCGAAACGCTTTCGGGCGATTAAGCTGGCCGCCGTTTTTCGCCAATTGGAGTGTTTCATGTCCCGCCGTCTGCCCGTGATCCTGCTGCTTGTTTTGCTGCCTGTCTGGCTGGCCGCCAGTTATGGCGCGCGTTATGGCTTCATGGAGGATGCGCAGTGGGTCGGCATTTGCGTGGATGAAGCGAATCGCTGGGAATGCCAGGTGCGTTCGAACCTGGGGCTGATGATTCACTTCGCAGTCCTGGGATGGGCTGCGTTGGCGGCTGCGATCGTCGGCTTCATTGTGCCGGGGCGGGCAGGGTGGTGGCTGGCGGTGCTGGCGCTGGTGTTCGGCTTTCCGGCACTGGCGTTGTACAACACCACGCTCGCGGTGTTTGCGGTGGTGATTGCGGGGTTGCGGTTGGTCAGGGCTTCTCGGGGCGCCTGATAGTCCGTCATCGCGAGCAAGTCGGATCGCCGCACCGTCGCTCCCACAGTAGATCTTCAGTGAACACAAAATTTGTGTGCGACAAAGATCAATTGTGGGAGCGAGCTTGCTCGCGATGAGGTCAGTCAGGTCGCTAAAGAGTTAAACCTTGCGAACCCGCAAACAGCGCCACAACGCAGCTACCATCAACACACTCACCAGCGCCCAGCCCCAGGCCTGCTGGTTCTGCAAACCTTCGCGGAACAACTGCGGTGCAATACCAGCACCGATGATGAAGGTCAGCAACGCAATCTCGCGGCGCGGCACGTTCACCGGGCGACACAGATACACCAGCGCCGGCACGACGAACGCGACACTCGGGAAACTGCGATAACGCGGATCGAGCACCAGTTCCAGCATCATCACGGCTGCCGCGAAACCTGCCGTTGCAACCAGCCAGCCAGCACGGCGCTCAAGCAGGTTGAAAGCCCGCACGCGCCAGCCGCCACGAGGGCTCAACGCCAGCGCAGCATGGGCCAGCACCAGCAGATTCAGAGCGGTCAGCAATCCGACCCATAGCCATTCACTGGTAAAACGCGTGGTTACCCGTGCCAAGTCGCCCCAGGCGCCAATCGAGCACGCCGCCAAAGCACCGAGCAGGGGCAGCACCAGCGCCGAACGCGTCGTGCGAACCCGTCCACCGAACAGCAACGTACCGATGAAGATCAAGCCGCCCACCGCCAGCCACTGCGACCAGTACGGTACGTTTGTCACTGGCCCGGCCAGCACGCCCTTGTCCTGGCGATCGGCATCGAACAAGCCCCAGTAACCACCGACCGCACCTTCACTGGCGCGTTTCCAGGGTTGGTCGAAGGCTTCGATCAGGTTGTAATGCCAGCCCTGTTGCTCGGCCATGGCGACAAAGCCGCGAATGAATCTGGCTTCGTTGACCCGGCTCGGCAGGGCCGTTTCGCGCTGGCGACCTTCGCTTGGCCAGCCGGTTTCGCCGATCAGCACATCCTTGGGCGCGAACTTGTTGCCGAACACCTGGCGTACGTCGGCCACGTGTTGCAGGGCGGCGTCGATGTTCGACGGATCATCTTCCCAGTACGGCAGCAAGTGAATGGTCAGGAAGTCCACGGCAGGGGCGATTTCCGGATGCTTGAGCCAGAACTCCCAGACGTCGGCGTAGGTGACAGGCTGTTTGACCTGGCTCTTGACCTTGTTGATCAGCTTCGCCAGCTGCGCGCCAGTGACTTCCTTGCGCAGCAGGGTTTCGTTGCCGACGATCACCGCGCTCACCACATCCGGGTTGGCGTTGGCCGAGGCGATCAACAGGTTGACTTCTTTTTCGGTGTCCACCGGGTTGCTGTTGACCCAGGCGCCGATCATCAGCTTCAAGCCATGCTTGCGCGCAAGGTCCGGCAGGGCTTCGAGGCCGGACATGGAATAGGTGCGGATGCATTCGAAACTTTTGGACAGCAGCGCGAGGTCGGCATCCATACGCTCGGGGCGCAAGTTGAATGGCACGTCAAACGGCGATTGATCCTTGTCGAACGGGGTGTAAGAGGCGCATTGCAGCTTGTGCGTCGCGCTGGCCACGTCCGGCAGGATCACCGGTTTGCCGAGGCCGTACCAGAATCCGCCAAGGGCAAACAGCCCGAGCAGGCAAGCGAATAGATAAGCAGCAAAAGGGAAGCGGGAGGTCGCGGACATGGTCAGGCCGTGTGGGAACAAAGCGGCGCATGTTACCTGCATTTACCGCGTGCTTGGTGGCCTGCATGATTTTGACATGCAAAGTTCGGGCGGTTTGGTGGGGGGGGTGTAGCGCTGAGGATTAATGGCTTTCTGATGTCGTTTCTCGATGCCTTGAGGTCGCTGGTAGAGCAGGTCGCCATGAGCGTCAGGTTGATTATCGCAAGTGTCAGTACTCCGCTGATGTTCGAACGAGTTTGCGGTGGGCGTGATGGGGGCGCTGTGCACCATAACAATACGTTTAAGCGACTCGGCATCCGTCGAGCGCAGCACTTTCGGGGAAGTAACGATGAAGATGCGACGACTCTTGGGCGCAGGTGCGGCTTTGGTGCTGGCGATCAGTTCGGCCGTGGCGAGCGCCGCCGGCAAGGACGTGACGATCGGTTATGTCGACGGCTGGTCGGACAGTGTCGCCACGACCAACGTGGCGGCTGAAGTGATCAGGCAGAAACTCGGTTATGACGTGAAGCTGCAAGCCGTCGCTACCGGGATCATGTGGCAGGGCGTGGCCACCGGCAAACTCGACGCCATGCTGTCGGCCTGGCTGCCGGTGACCCACGGTGAGTACTGGACGAAGAACAAGGATCAGGTCGTCGACTACGGCCCGAACTTCAAGGACGCGAAAATCGGCCTGATCGTGCCGGAGTACGTCAAGGCCAAGTCCATCGAGGACCTCAAGACCGACGACACCTTCAAGAACCGCATTGTCGGCATCGACGCCGGTTCAGGCGTGATGCTCAAGACCGATCAGGCAATCAAGGACTACGACCTGACCGGCTACCAACTCAAGGCCAGTTCCGGCGCCGGCATGATTGCCGAGCTGACCCGTGCCGAGAAGAAGAACGAATCCATCGCCGTCACCGGCTGGGTACCGCACTGGATGTTCGCCAAGTGGAAACTGCGCTTCCTCGAAGATCCGAAGGGCGTGTACGGCGCGGCTGAAACCGTGAACAGCATCGGCAGCAAGGGCCTGGAAGCCAAGGCGCCGGAAGTGGCCAAGTTCCTGAAGAACTTCCAGTGGGCCTCCAAGGATGAAATCGGTCAGGTCATGCTGGCGATTCAGGACGGTGCCAAACCTGAAGCCGCTGCGAAGGATTGGGTCGCCAAGCACCCTGAGCGTGTGGCTGACTGGATCAAGTAAGAGTCGCCTCGCTTTAACCTGTGGGAGCGGGCTTGCTCGCGAATGCTGTCTGTCAGTTGACTGGCATGACGCCTTCGCGAGCAAGCCCGCTCCCACATTTATTTTGTACGTGCTGGAAATTGGCGAATCTGTCATGTGGTTCTAAGACTAAGGTCGTCTGGAACCTGCCCCGCAGCCGCATAGAGTGGATACCGTTCCAACTAAATCTGTGCTGCGAGGATAAAAACAATGAACGACAGCATTTACCTCTCGATTCAAAACAGCCCGCGCTTCAAGGAGCTGGTTAGCAAGAGGGAACGATTCGCCTGGATTCTTTCGGCGATCATGCTAGGGCTTTACTCCGGATTCATCCTTCTGATTGCCTATGGACCGCAGGTGCTGGGGGCGAAAATCAGCCCTGAGTCCTCGATTACCTGGGGCATACCGATCGGTGTCGGGCTGATTGTCTCGGCCTTCATCCTGACCGGTATCTACGTACGACGCGCCAACGGCGAGTTCGACGACCTGAACAACGCGATTCTCAAGGAGGCTCAGCAATGATCCGCCGTCTAATGGCTCTTTTGAGCATCGCAGCTTTCGCGCCTGGCGCCTGGGCGGCTGACGCCCTGACCGGTGCCGTGCAGAAGCAACCGCTTAATGTGTCGGCGATCTTGATGTTTGTCGCCTTCGTCGGTGCCACCCTGTGCATCACCTACTGGGCTTCCAAGCGTAATAATTCTGCAGCCGACTACTACGCCGCTGGCGGCAAGATCACCGGTTTGCAGAACGGTCTGGCGATTGCCGGTGACTACATGTCGGCTGCATCCTTCCTGGGTATTTCCGCGCTGGTATTCACCTCCGGCTACGACGGCCTGATCTACTCGATCGGCTTCCTGGTGGGCTGGCCGATCATTCTGTTCCTGATCGCCGAGCGCCTGCGTAACCTGGGCAAATACACCTTTGCCGACGTGGCGTCCTATCGCCTTGGGCAAACCCAGATCCGCTCGCTGTCCGCTTGCGGTTCGCTGGTGGTGGTGGCGTTCTACCTGATCGCGCAAATGGTCGGTGCCGGCAAGCTGATCCAGCTGCTGTTCGGTCTCGATTACCACGTTGCGGTGATCATGGTCGGTATTTTGATGTGCCTGTACGTGTTGTTCGGCGGCATGCTGGCGACCACCTGGGTGCAGATCATCAAGGCTGTGCTGTTGCTGTCCGGTGCTTCCTTCATGGCGCTGATGGTGATGAAGCACGTCAACTTCGACTTCAACATGCTGTTCTCCGAGGCGATCAAGGTTCATCCGAAAGCTGAAGCGATCATGAGCCCGGGCGGCCTGGTGAAAGATCCGATCTCGGCGTTCTCTCTAGGTCTGGCGCTGATGTTCGGCACCGCTGGCCTGCCGCACATCCTGATGCGCTTCTTCACCGTGAGTGACGCAAAAGAAGCTCGCAAGAGCGTGCTTTACGCAACCGGCTTCATTGGCTACTTCTACATCCTGACCTTCATCATCGGCTTCGGCGCGATCCTGCTGGTCAGCACCAACCCGGCCTTCAAAGACGCTGCTGGCGCCTTGCTGGGCGGTAACAACATGGCGGCGGTGCACCTGGCCAACGCGGTGGGTGGCAGTATCTTCCTGGGCTTCATCTCGGCGGTGGCGTTCGCGACCATTCTGGCAGTGGTTGCCGGTCTGACCCTGGCCGGTGCTTCGGCGGTGTCCCACGACCTGTATGCCAGCGTGATCAAGAAGGGCAAGGCCAACGAGAAGGACGAGATTCGCGTCTCGAAAATCACCACCATCGCCTTGGCGGTACTGGCCATTGGTCTGGGTATCCTGTTCGAGAGCCAGAACATTGCGTTCATGGTGGGCCTGGCGTTCTCCATCGCGGCGAGCTGTAACTTCCCGGTGCTGCTGCTTTCCATGTACTGGAAAAAGCTGACCACCCGCGGTGCGATGATCGGTGGGTGGATGGGGCTGATCAGTGCCGTGGGCCTGATGGTGCTGGGTCCGACCATCTGGGTGCAGATCCTGCATCACGAGAAGGCCATCTTCCCGTATGAGTACCCGGCGTTGTTCTCGATGATGATTGCCTTTGTCGGGATCTGGTTCTTCTCGGTTACCGACAAGTCCACTGCGGCTGACAATGAGCGGGCGCTGTTCTTCCCGCAGTTTGTTCGTTCGCAGACTGGCCTGGGTGCAAGTGGTGCTGTTTCGCACTAAGCGTTTGGGTTTGACTGTTTAAGTTGTGTTGATTGGAAATGCCCTGGTCGAGAGATCGGGGCATTTTTTTATTGGGCGGTAATCGACCTGAATTTCGTGGATGTGCCGATTTACTGTAGGGACTGGCGTGCTCGCGAAGACTTTGGGTCGGGCGGAGTGTTTTTTTATGGTGTACATATCCATTCCTGCGGTAACGGCCACCTATGGTTTCGCCCTTACGGCGAGTCACTTTTTTTACAAGCGCCTAAAAAAAGTAACCAAAAAAACGCTCGCCCCGAACGTACGGCCCCTCGCTAAGGCTCGGGGTTCCTTCGCTGCGGTATTCATCCGGGGGCATTGCCCTCCGGTCGGCTTCGCTTCGACCTACATGCAATGAGTTCGACTGCGTCGAACGGCGCTGCGCGCCAATCCCCGGATGAACACCTCCGCTCAGCCTGCCGAGGGGGCGGGTGGATCAAGATCAAGAGCTGCAGGCGAGCTAACGCTCGGCCTGATGAGTGGTGAGAAGCGGCGCGGTGGGGGCTGCTCTGCCTTTGCTCTTCTGTGGGGGCGGGCTTGCTCACGAAGGCGGCCTGCCAGCCGACCAGGTACCTCACGGCCGAACGACCCCAGCAAACAGGCCGGCCGGTAGGCCGCCTCGGACGCTGTTGCGGTGTACGCCCCCTCGTGAGGCAGGACCGGAGCGAGGGCATGCCGAGCCTAGGCGAGGCACCGAATGTCAGGGGCAAGAGCGTTTGGTTACTTTGTGCTTTTTCAAAGTGACCCGCTGTAAGAGCGGAGCCCTAAGTGGCCGTTACCGAAGAAACGGATATGCGCTCGATCAAAAAAACGCGACAACGCGCACAAACAAAAACGGCCTCCTGCTCTTTATATAAAAAGCAGAGGCCGTTCCCGGTACAACTCAACACCCTACAGCGAGACAGCTCTTACTTGCGGTCTTCCAGCTTGGTGATGTCACGCGACTCGTAGCCGGTGTACAACTGGCGCGGACGGCCGATCTTGTACGGGCTGGAGAGCATTTCCTTCCAGTGGGAGATCCAGCCGACGGTCCGCGCCAGGGCGAAGATCACGGTGAACATGCTGGTTGGAATGCCGATCGCCTTGAGGATGATCCCCGAGTAGAAGTCGACGTTCGGGTACAGCGAGCGCTCGATGAAGTACGGGTCGGTCAGGGCGATCTCTTCCAGGCGCATGGCCAGTTCGAGTTGCGGATCGTTCTGGATGCCCAGTTCCTTCAACACTTCGTCGCAGGTCTGCTTCATTACTGTGGCGCGCGGGTCGCGGTTTTTGTAAACGCGGTGACCGAAGCCCATCAGTTTGAACGGATCGTTCTTGTCCTTGGCCTTGGCGATGAACTTGTCGATGTTCGAAACATCGCCGATTTCATCGAGCATGGTCAGTACGGCTTCGTTGGCACCGCCGTGGGCAGGGCCCCACAGTGCAGCGATACCGGCGGCGATACAGGCGAACGGGTTGGCACCCGAAGAGCCGGCCAGGCGTACGGTGGAGGTCGAAGCGTTCTGCTCGTGGTCGGCGTGGAGGATGAAGATCCGGTCCATGGCCTTGGCGAGCACCGGGCTGATCGGTTTGATCTCGCACGGGGTGTTGAACATCATGTGCAGGAAGTTTTCCGCGTACGACAGGTCGTTGCGCGGGTACATCATGGGTTGGCCCATGGAGTACTTGTAAACCATCGCGGCCAGGGTCGGCATCTTGGCAACCAGGCGGATCGCGGAGATTTCGCGATGCTGCGGGTTATTGATGTCCAGGGAGTCGTGGTAGAACGCCGAGAGGGCGCCGACTACGCCGCACATGACGGCCATCGGGTGGGCGTCGCGACGGAAGCCGTTGAAGAAGGTCTTCAGCTGCTCGTGAACCATGGTGTGGTTCTTCACGGTGCTGACGAACTGGGCCTTCTGTTCTGCGGTCGGCAGTTCGCCGTTGAGCAGCAGATAGCAGGTTTCCAGGTAGTCCGACTTTTCAGCCAGCTGTTCGATCGGGTAGCCGCGGTGCAGCAGGATGCCGTTGTCGCCGTCGATATAGGTGATCTTCGACTCGCACGAGGCGGTCGACATGAAGCCTGGGTCAAAGGTGAAACGGCCCGTGGCCGTCAGGCCCCGAACATCTATAACATCGGGACCAACGGTGCCGGTTAAAATGGGCAGCTCGACGGGGGCTGCGCCCTCGATGATCAACTGCGCTTTTTTGTCAGCCATGTGGCCTCCTATTTATGCTTGAAATCATCAGACAGACCCCCCACGCAGGGCCCGCACCACTATAGTGAGATAAATTCGAATGTCAATTTGCCTAAAGTCTTGCTCCAGAAGGCTTTAACCGGACTTTTTTCTCGAAATTGGCTGCCATTTACGCCTTTTATGTCAGTTGCGCAATCAGCTGTTTGGGTTAGGTGTTTGCGTTGTCATTAGTAGCCTAACTGTCTATACTCGGCCACCGACCGCCAAGGGCTTTTGGGCTTGCTTTCATTGGGGGTCGCATCCCTGGGTGGTGGTTACCTGACCAGTGCACTCCCCAACAACTTTGCCCTGATTGTTAGGGGCTCTTCAGTGTGAAAAAAAAGCCGTGAAAAGCCAACGACCTGTAAACCTAGACCTAAGGACCATCAAACTCCCAGTCACTGCTTACACGTCCATCCTTCACCGAATTTCCGGTGTCATCCTCTTCGTGTGCCTTGCCATCATGCTTTACGCATTGGACAAGTCGCTGAGTTCCGAGGAAGGCTTCGGTCAGGTGAAAGCGTGTCTGACCAGTCCGCTAGCCAAGCTAGTGACATGGGGCATCCTGTCCGCTCTGCTTTATCACCTGGTAGCCGGTGTGCGCCATTTGATCATGGACATGGGCATCGGTGAGACGCTGGAAGGCGGCAAGCTGGGCTCGAAAATCGTTATCGCCGTTTCCGTGGTGGTAATCGTTCTGGCAGGAGTTTGGATATGGTAACTAACGTCACGAACCTGTCGCGTTCGGGCCTCTATGACTGGATGGCGCAACGTGTGTCTGCGGTCGTTCTCGCGGCTTACTTCATCTTCCTGATCGGATACATCGTGGCCCATCCCGGCCTCGAGTACGCCCAGTGGCATGAACTGTTCGCCCACAACGGAATGCGTATCTTCAGCCTCCTGGCCCTCGTTGCCCTCGGCGCTCACGCCTGGGTCGGCATGTGGACCATCGCGACCGACTACCTGACGCCAATGGCGTTCGGCAAGTCCGCGACGGCTATACGTTTCCTTTTCCAGGCAGTATGCGGCGTTGCGATGTTCGCTTACTTCGTCTGGGGCGTGCAGATTCTCTGGGGTATCTGAGTCATGGCTAACATTCCAACGATTTCTTTCGACGCCATCATTATTGGTGGTGGCGGTGCAGGCATGCGCGCAGCGCTGCAACTGGCGCAGGGCGGTCACAAGACTGCCGTGATCACCAAGGTTTTCCCGACCCGTTCGCACACTGTATCCGCCCAGGGCGGCATCACCTGCGCAATCGCGTCCGCTGACCCGAACGATGACTGGCGCTGGCACATGTACGATACCGTCAAGGGTTCCGACTACATCGGTGACCAGGACGCAATCGAATACATGTGTCAGGAAGGCCCGGCTGCCGTTTACGAGCTGGACCACATGGGTATGCCATTCTCGCGTACCGAGCAAGGTCGTATCTACCAGCGTCCGTTCGGCGGTCAGTCCAAGGACTAC
The DNA here is from genome assembly GCF_019956275.1 of Pseudomonas sp. GL-RE-26. NCBI lineage: Bacteria > Pseudomonadati > Pseudomonadota > Gammaproteobacteria > Pseudomonadales > Pseudomonadaceae > Pseudomonas > Pseudomonas sp. GL-RE-26. Next base: position 102,471 of record NZ_JAHBDI010000077.1, on the reverse strand, counting down.
GGTAAAGGCGGCCAGGCTGCGCGTACTTGCGCTGCGTCCGACCGTACCGGTCACGCTCTGCTGCACACCCTTTATCAGGGCAACCTGAAAGCCGGTACCGTGTTCCTGAACGAGTACTACGCTGTCGATCTCGTGAAGAACGGCGAAGGCGAGTTCGTCGGCGTGATCGCCATCTGCATCGAAACCGGCGAAACCACCTACATCCGTGCCAAGGCCACCGTACTGGCTACCGGCGGTGCAGGTCGTATCTACGCTTCGACCACCAACGCCCTGATCAACACCGGTGACGGCGTTGGCATGGCGCTGCGTGCCGGCGTACCGGTGCAAGACATCGAAATGTGGCAGTTCCACCCGACCGGTATCGCCGGCGCTGGTGTACTGGTTACAGAAGGTTGCCGTGGTGAAGGTGGATACCTGATCAACAAGCACGGCGAGCGTTTCATGGAGCGTTATGCTCCGAACGCCAAAGACCTTGCCGGTCGTGACGTTGTTGCCCGTTCGATGGTTAAAGAGATCATCGCCGGCAACGGTTGCGGTCCGAACGGCGACCACGTAATGCTCAAACTCGACCACTTGGGCGAGGAAGTGCTGCACAGCCGTCTGCCAGGCATCTGCGAACTGTCGAAGACTTTCGCACACGTTGACCCGGTTGTTGCTCCGGTTCCGGTTGTTCCGACCTGCCACTACATGATGGGCGGTGTTCCGACCAACATTCACGGTCAGGCGATCACCCAGAACGGCGAAGGCGTCGACGAAATCATCCCTGGCCTGTTCGCAGTGGGTGAAGTGGCTTGCGTGTCGGTTCATGGTGCCAACCGTCTGGGCGGCAACTCGCTGCTCGACCTGGTGGTATTCGGCCGTGCTGCCGGCCTGCACCTTGAAAAGGCACTGACCGACGGCATCGAATACGACGACGCTACCGAAGCCGATATCGAAGCTGCCCTGTCGCGCCTGAACGCTCTGAACAACCGTACCGAAGGCGAAGACGTGGCTACCCTGCGTCGCGAGCTGCAAAACTGCATGCAGAACTACTTCGGTGTATTCCGTACCGGTGAATACATGCAGAAGGGTATTGCCCAGTTGGCTGACCTGCGCAAGCGCATCGCCAACGTGAAGATCAGCGATAAGTCGCAGGCGTTCAACACTGCACGTATCGAAGCTCTGGAGCTGCAGAACCTGCTGGAAGTGGCCGAAGCCACCGCCATCGCTGCAGAAGTACGTAAAGAGTCCCGCGGTGCCCACGCCCGTGAAGACTTCGAAGATCGTGACGATGAAAACTGGCTGTGCCACACCCTGTACTTCCCGGGTGACAAGCGCGTGACCAAGCGTGCCGTGAACTTCTCGCCGAAGACTGTTCCGACTTTTGAACCTAAGATTCGGACTTATTAAGGGTGGCCGCCATGTTGCAAGTCAGCGTTTATCGTTACAACCCTGATCAGGACGCCGCGCCGTTCATGCAGGAATTCCAGGTTGATACCGGTGGTAAAGACCTGATGGTGCTGGATGTGCTGGCCCTGATCAAAGAGCAGGACGAGGGTTTCTCCTATCGTCGCTCTTGCCGTGAAGGTGTTTGCGGTTCCGACGGCATGAACATCAACGGCAAAAACGGCCTGGCGTGCGTCACGCCGCTGTCCGCTGTCGTAAAAGGTAACAAGTTGATCGTTCGTCCTCTGCCAGGTTTGCCGGTTATCCGTGACCTGGTCGTCGATATGAGCATCTTCTACAAGCAATACGAAAAGGTTAAGCCATACCTGCAGAACGACACGCCGGCTCCGGCCATCGAGCGTCTGCAGTCCCCTGAAGAGCGTGAAAAGCTGGACGGTCTGTACGAGTGCATCCTGTGCGCTTGCTGCTCGACTTCCTGCCCATCCTTCTGGTGGAACCCGGACAAGTTCCTGGGTCCAGCTGCCCTGCTGCAAGCGTACCGCTTCCTGGCAGACAGCCGTGACACCAAGACGTCCGAGCGTCTGGCTTCGCTGGATGACCCGTTCAGCGTATTCCGCTGCCGCGGGATCATGAACTGCGTCAACGTATGTCCGAAAGGCCTGAACCCGACTAAGGCCATCGGTCACATCCGTAACATGTTGCTCTCAAGCGGCGTGTGATTCGGCTGCTGTACCCGTTGTACCCGTAGATGCTGCGGCGCAGGCTTCAACCGGCGCCGTAGTTTTAACCTGAGCAGCAGCTTAAAAGGCTGCGGCTCTTATTTTGAAGAAATGAGACAAGCAGGGGCATCCGGGCTGGTACCCGGACTATCAGTGTGATCCTAGTGGCTTGTTTTGGTCGCTGCATTCGGACTTCTGCAAGTTTGCTCGGTGTCGACACCGGTGGTGTTCCCCTAACCGAGGGTGACCAAGCATGCAAGAAAGCGTGATGCAGCGCATGTGGAACAGTGCCTACCTATCCGGTAGTAACGCTGCCTATGTGGAAGAGCTTTACGAGCTCTACCTGCACGACCCTAACGCTGTGCCAGAAGAGTGGCGCACCTACTTCCAGAAGTTGCCTGCTGACGGCAACTCTGCCACCGATGTTTCGCACTCCACAATTCGCGATCATTTCGTCTTGCTGGCAAAGAACCAGCGCCGCGCCCAACCGGTTTCCGCCGGCAGCGTGAGCAGTGAGCACGAGAAGAAGCAAGTTGAAGTGCTGCGATTGATCCAGGCCTACCGTATGCGTGGCCACCAGGCAGCCCAGCTTGACCCGCTGGGACTGTGGCAGCGTCCTGCACCTGCAGACCTGTCGATCAATCATTACGGCTTGACCAATGCCGATCTTGATACGACCTTCCGTGCCGGCGACCTGTTCATCGGCAAAGAGGAAGCGAGCCTACGCGAAATTCACGAAGCGTTGCAGCAGACATATTGCCGCACCATCGGCGCTGAGTTCACGCACATCACCGATTCCGAGCAGCGCCAGTGGTTCCAGCAGCGTCTGGAAAGCGTGCGCGGTCGTCCGACGTACTCCGCCGACATCAAGAGCCACCTGCTCGAGCGCGTGACCGCCGGCGAAGGCCTGGAAAAATACCTGGGCACCAAATACCCGGGTACCAAGCGTTTCGGTCTGGAAGGCGGCGAAAGCCTGATTCCGATGCTCGACGAGCTGATCCAGCGTTCCGGTTCCTACGGCACCAAGGAAATCGTCATCGGCATGGCCCACCGTGGCCGTCTGAACGTGCTGGTCAACACCTTCGGCAAGAACCCGCGCGAGCTGTTCGACGAGTTCGAAGGCAAGAAGAAGGTCGAGCTGGGTTCTGGTGACGTGAAATACCACCAGGGCTTCTCGTCCAACGTGATGACTTCCGGCGGTGAAGTTCACCTGGCCATGGCGTTCAACCCGTCCCACCTGGAAATCGTTTCCCCGGTGGTCGAGGGTTCGGTTCGCGCCCGTCAGGACCGTCGTAACGATCCGACCGGCGAGAAGGTTCTGCCGATCTCCATCCACGGTGACGCTGCATTCGCAGGTCAGGGCGTGGTCATGGAAACCTTCCAGATGTCGCAGACCCGCGGTTTCAAGACCGGCGGTACCGTGCACATCGTGATCAACAACCAAGTCGGTTTCACCATCAGCAACCCGCTGGACTCGCGTTCCACCGAGTACGCGACCGACGTTGCGAAAATGATCCAGGCGCCGATCCTCCATGTGAATGGTGATGATCCGGAAGCCGTATTGTTCGTGACCCAGCTGGCCATCGACTACCGCATGCAGTTCAAGCGAGACGTGGTGATCGACCTGGTCTGCTACCGTCGTCGCGGCCACAACGAGGCCGACGAGCCTAGCGGCACCCAGCCTCTGATGTATCAGAAGATCACCAAGCAGCGCACCACCCGTGAGCTGTATGCCGATCGTCTGACCCAGGGCGGTGTGCTGGACGCAGAGCGTGTTCAGGCGAAAGTCGACGAATACCGCAATGCGCTGGACAACGGTCTGCACGTAGTGAAAAGCCTGGTCAAAGAGCCGAACAAAGAGTTGTTCGTGGACTGGCGTCCGTATCTGGGCCACGCCTGGACCGCGCGTCACGACACTCGCTTCGACCTCAAGACCTTGCAGGAACTGTCCGCCAAGCTGCTGGAAATCCCGGAAGGCTTCGTGGTTCAGCGTCAGGTTGCCAAGATCTACGAAGACCGCCAGAAGATGCAAGCCGGCGGCCTGCCGATCAACTGGGGTTACGCCGAAACCATGGCGTACGCGACCCTGGCGTTCGAAGGTCACCCGATTCGCATGACTGGCCAGGACATCGGCCGCGGTACGTTCTCGCACCGCCATGCTGTCCTGCACAACCAGAAGGACGCGGGCACCTACATCCCGCTGCAGAACCTGTACGACGGTCAGCCGCGTTTCGACCTGTACGACTCGTTCCTGTCCGAAGAGGCGGTACTGGCGTTCGAATACGGTTACTCGACCACCACGCCTGATGCGCTGGTGATCTGGGAAGCCCAGTTCGGCGACTTCGCCAACGGTGCCCAGGTAGTTATCGACCAGTTCATCACCAGTGGCGAGCACAAGTGGGGCCGTCTGTGCGGTCTGACCATGTTGCTGCCGCACGGTTACGAAGGTCAGGGGCCGGAGCACTCCTCGGCGCGTCTGGAACGTTACCTGCAGCTGTGCGCCGAGCACAACATTCAGGTAGCCGTGCCGACTACGCCGGCACAGATCTATCATTTGCTGCGTCGTCAGGTGATTCGCCCGCTGCGCAAGCCTTTGATCGTTCTGACACCGAAGTCGCTGTTGCGCCACAAGCTGGCCATCTCGACGCTGGAAGATCTGGCCGAAGGTTCGTTCCAGACCGTCATCCCGGAAATCGATGCCCAAGACCCGAAAAAGGTCGAGCGCGTTGTTCTGTGTAGCGGCAAGGTCTACTACGACCTGCTGGAAAAACGCCGTGCCGAAGGTCGTGACGACATCGCTGTCGTGCGTATCGAGCAGTTGTACCCATTCCCTGAGGACGACTTGAAAGAAGTCCTGGCGCCTTACACCAACGTCAAAGCTGCCGTTTGGTGTCAGGAAGAGCCGATGAACCAGGGTGCGTGGTACTGCAGCCAACACCACATGCGTCGCAGCATCAGCAACCTCAACAAGTCTCTCGTACTCGAGTACGCGGGCCGTGAGGCTTCTGCTGCACCAGCATGCGGTTACGCATCGATGCACGCCGAACAGCAGGAAAAACTGCTGCAAGACGCCTTTACTGTTTAACGCCTTCGCGCACCTGAAACCGAATTTAAGGAACCACAGACAATGGCTATCGAGATCAAAGCCCCCACTTTCCCGGAATCGGTTGCCGATGGCACCGTTGCCACCTGGCACAAACAACCGGGCGATGCGGTCAAGCGCGACGAACTGATCGTCGACATCGAAACCGACAAAGTCGTGCTGGAAGTGTTGGCTACTGCTGACGGCGTGCTGGGCGCTATCGTCAAGAACGAAGGCGAAACCGTTCTGTCCGACGAAGTCCTGGGCTCCATCGTTGAAGGCGGCGCTGCTGCTCCGGCTGCCGCTGCTGCTCCGGCCGCTGCTGCCGCTGCTCCAGCTGCCGGTGCTGACGAAGACGCTATCGCAGCTCCAGCTGCTCGCAAGCTGGCCGAAGAAAACGGCATCAACCTGGCTTCCGTCAAAGGCACCGGCAAAGATGGTCGTGTAACCAAGGAAGACGTGGTTGCCGCTGTCGAAGCCAAGAAAGCTGCTCCTGCTGCCGCACCTGCCAAGGCTGCTGCTCCGGCTGCCGCTGCTCCTGTGTTTGCTGCCGGCGATCGCATCGAGAAGCGCGTACCGATGACCCGCGTTCGTGCCACCGTGGCCAAGCGTCTGGTTGAAGCTCAATCGAACATGGCGATGCTGACCACTTTCAACGAAGTCGACATGACCGAAGTCATGGCCCTGCGTTCGAAGTACAAGGACCTGTTCGAGAAGTCCCACAACGGCGTGCGCCTGGGCTTCATGTCGTTCTTCGTGAAAGCGGCCACCGAAGCGCTGAAACGCTTCCCGGCTGTCAACGCTTCGATCGACGGCGGCGACATCGTTTACCACGGCTACGCTGACGTCGGCGTTGCAGTTTCCAGTGATCGCGGCCTGGTTGTACCGGTTCTGCGTAACGCCGAACTGATGAGCCTGGCTGAAATCGAAGGCGGCATCGCCACCTTCGGCAAGAAAGCTCGCGACGGCAAACTGTCGATGGACGAAATGACCGGTGGTACTTTCACCATCACCAACGGTGGTACTTTCGGTTCGATGATGTCGACCCCGATCGTCAACCCGCCACAAGCAGCCATCCTGGGCATGCACAACATCATCCAGCGTCCGATGGCCATCAACGGTCAGGTCGTTATCCGTCCGATGATGTACCTGGCACTGTCCTACGATCACCGTCTGATCGATGGCAAAGAAGCTGTGACCTTCCTGGTGACCATCAAGAACCTGCTGGAAGATCCGGCTCGTCTTCTTCTGGATATCTAAAAAGCAGCGGCAAGCTGCAAGCTGCAAGCCCCAAGCTCAAAGCGAGCGAGCGGGCTTCATGCTTGCAGCTTGCGGCTTGTAGCTTGTTGCTAAAAGGAACCTTTTATGACTCAGAAATTTGACGTAGTAGTGATCGGCGCCGGCCCTGGCGGCTATGTGGCTGCCATCAAGGCCGCTCAGCTTGGTCTTTCGACGGCCTGCATCGAGAAGTACACCGACAAGGAAGGCAAACTGGCTCTGGGCGGTACTTGCCTGAACGTCGGCTGCATTCCATCCAAGGCGCTGCTGGACAGCTCCTGGAAGTACAAGGAAGCCAAAGAAGGCTTCGCGATCCACGGTATCAATCACGCTGGCGTGACCATGGACGTGCCAGCGATGGTCGGCCGTAAAGCCAACATCGTCAAAGGCCTGACCTCCGGCGTTGCGACCCTGTTCAAAGCCAACGGTGTGACCTCGATCCAGGGTCACGGCAAGCTGCTGGCCGGCAAGAAAGTCGAAGTCACCAAGCCAGACGGCTCGGTAGAAATCATCGAAGCCGAAAACGTCATCCTGGCTCCAGGTTCGCGTCCGATCGACATTCCGCCAGCTCCGGTTGACCAGAATGTGATCGTCGATTCGACTGGCGCCCTGGAATTCCAATCCGTACCCAAGCGTCTGGGCGTGATCGGCGCTGGCGTGATCGGTCTGGAGCTGGGTTCGGTCTGGTCGCGTCTGGGTGCAGAAGTGACTGTCCTGGAAGCCCTGGACACCTTCCTGATGGCAGCGGACACCGCTGTTTCCAAGGAAGCGCTGAAAACCCTGACCAAACAGGGTCTGGACATCAAGCTGGGCGCTCGCGTAACCGGTTCCAAAGTGAACGGCGACGAAGTCGTGGTGAACTACACCGATGCCAAGGGCGAACAGAACATCACTTTCGACAAGCTGATCGTAGCCGTTGGTCGCCGTCCGGTGACCACTGATCTGCTGGCTGCCGACTGCGGCGTGACCCTGGACGAGCGCGGTTTCGTGCACGTTGACGATCACTGCGCCACCACCGTACCGGGCGTCTACGCCATCGGCGACGTGGTTCGCGGCATGATGCTGGCGCACAAGGCCTCGGAAGAGGGCATCATGGTTGTCGAGCGCATCAAGGGCCACAAGGCCCAGATGAACTATGACCTGATCCCTTCGGTTATTTATACTCACCCGGAAATCGCATGGGTTGGTAAAACCGAGCAGGCCTTGAAAGCTGAAGGCGTTGAAGTTAACGTCGGCACCTTCCCGTTCGCAGCCTCTGGCCGTGCCATGGCTGCCAACGACACCGGTGGTTTCGTCAAGGTCATCGCAGATGCCAAGACAGACCGCGTACTGGGCGTCCACGTGATTGGCCCAAGCGCTGCGGAACTGGTTCAGCAGGGCGCGATCGGTATGGAATTCGGCACCAGCGCTGAAGACCTGGGCATGATGGTTTTCTCCCATCCGACCCTGTCTGAAGCCTTGCACGAAGCTGCTCTGGCAGTGAATGGCGGCGCCATTCATATCGCCAACCGCAAGAAGCGTTAAGACATAATAAGAAACCACGGCGGTTTGGCCCGTCGTGAGCCTTGCATGCAAGACTCACCGCGGAATATCCGCTGGACGCAGTCTTGCATAGCTGCACCGGGTATCCGGAAAGGCTATGCAAGCAGCAGTCACAGGTGGTGCGGCACTTGAATGAGTGCAGCACCGAATGCGCAGTACCTAACGAAGACGGTAAAAAGCATGAATCTTCACGAGTATCAGGGTAAGCAGCTGTTCGCTGAGTACGGCCTGCCAGTTTCCACCGGTTACGCGGTAGACACCCCGGAAGCAGCAGCAGAAGCTTGCGACAAAATCGGCGGCAGCGAGTGGGTTGTCAAAGCCCAGGTCCACGCCGGTGGTCGCGGTAAAGCGGGCGGCGTAAAGCTGGTTCGCAGCAAAGAAGACGCCAAAGCCTTCGCACAGCAGTGGCTGGGCAAGCGTCTGGTGACTTACCAGACTGACGCCAATGGCCAGCCAGTCACCAAGATCCTGGTTGAATCGTGCACTGATATCGCTAAAGAGCTGTACCTGGGCGCTGTCGTTGACCGTTCGAGCCGTCGCATCGTGTTCATGGCTTCCACCGAAGGTGGCGTGGACATCGAGAAAATCGCTCACGACACTCCAGAAAAAATTCTGAAGGCCACTATCGATCCACTGGTTGGCGCTCAGCCATTCCAGGGTCGCGAGCTGGCATTCCAGTTGGGCCTGGAAGGCAAGCAAGTTGCCCAGTTCGCCAAGATCTTCGTAGGTCTGGCCAAACTGTTCAAGGATCACGACCTGGCCCTGCTGGAAGTGAACCCACTGGTGATCAAGGCTGACGGCGATCTGCACTGCCTCGATGCCAAGATCAACATCGACGCCAACGCCATGTACCGTCAGCCTAAGCTGAAGACTTTCCACGATCCGTCGCAGGACGATCCGCGCGAAGCGCACGCTGCCAAGTTCGAACTGAACTACGTAGCGCTGGAAGGCAACATCGGTTGCATGGTCAACGGTGCTGGCCTGGCCATGGGTACCATGGACATCGTCAACCTGCATGGCGGCAAGCCAGCCAACTTCCTCGACGTAGGTGGTGGCGCTACCAAAGAACGCGTAACTGAAGCGTTCAAGATCATCCTGTCCGACACTAACGTCGCTGCAGTACTGGTCAACATCTTCGGCGGCATCGTTCGTTGCGACATGATTGCCGAAGGCATCATCGGCGCTGTGAAAGAAGTCGGCGTGAAAATCCCGGTTGTTGTTCGCCTTGAAGGCAACAACGCTGAGCTGGGCGCTAAAGTACTGGCAGAAAGCGGTTTGAACATTATCGCTGCTACCAGCCTGACCGACGCTGCTCAACAAGTTGTCAAAGCTGCGGAGGGCAAATAATGAGCGTCCTGATCAATAAAGACACCAAAGTTATCTGCCAGGGTATTACCGGTTCGCAAGGTAGTTTCCACACCCAGCAAGCCATCGAGTACGGCACCAAGATGGTTGGTGGTGTAACTCCAGGCAAAGGCGGCACCGAGCACCTGGGCCTGCCAGTGTTCAACACCGTGAAAGACGCTGTAGCTGCCACTGGCGCCACCGCCAGCGTGATCTACGTTCCGGCTCCTTTCTGCAAAGACTCGATCCTGGAAGCTGCCTTCGGCGGCATCAAGCTGATCGTGTGCATCACCGAAGGCATTCCTACCCTGGACATGCTGGACGCTAAAGTTAAGTGCGACGAGCTGGGCGTAGTCCTGATCGGCCCTAACTGCCCAGGCGTGATCACCCCAGGCGAATGCAAGATCGGCATCATGCCAGGTCACATTCACTTGCCAGGCAAGGTCGGTATCGTTTCCCGTTCCGGCACCCTGACCTACGAAGCTGTGAAGCAGACTACTGACGCCGGTTTCGGTCAGTCGACTTGCGTCGGCATCGGTGGTGACCCGATCCCGGGTTCGAACTTCATCGACATCCTGAAGCTGTTCCAGGAAGACCCGAAGACCGAAGCGATCGTGATGATCGGTGAGATCGGCGGTTCGGCTGAAGAAGAAGCGGCTGCCTACATCAAGGCACACGTGACCAAGCCGGTTGTTTCCTACATCGCTGGTGTGACTGCTCCTCCGGGCAAGCGCATGGGCCATGCTGGCGCAATCATCTCTGGCGGCAAAGGCACTGCAGACGAGAAATTCGCTGCTCTGCAAGACGCAGGCGTTAAAACCGTGCGTTCGCTGGCAGACATCGGCAAGGCCCTGGCCGAGCTGACTGGTTGGGCTGTCAAGTAAGCCTCGTGCTTGGCTGACGCTTCACCAAACAAAGGCCACCTTCGGGTGGCCTTTGTCGTTTCCGGGGTTTCAGTTGTCCGCAGGGCTTTTGTGGCGAGGGGGCTCGTCGGACCGCCGCATCGCCCCGTTGGGTTGCGAAACGACCCCAAAAACCTGCAATCGCGTGATGTCAGGCGAACCGCGTTTGCCTGATTGACGACTGCTGCGCAGTCGAACGGGGGCAAGCCCCCTCGCCACAGAGGTCCGCGTAAATAAATTAGATATGTAAACGCGACACAAAAATGTCGTGCATCGGAATGTTCGCCCTCTAACAGTGCGTTTCTGATCCAAATTCGTTAGGCTACTCGCCATTTTTGCGTCTGCGGCCCACAAGGCGGCAACGCGCTAAAAGGGTCGGTCTTATACGGACTGACAGCATTTCCCTCACCCATAGGGAAATCCCTCTCTAAATTCCGATTCAGTAGTGTGGTATTTCCTTAATGAAAGTGTTGAAAGGCCAGGACATCCTGGCACTTGGTTTTATGACGTTTGCCCTGTTCGTCGGGGCTGGCAACATCATCTTCCCGCCTATCGTCGGTTTGCAGTCCGGGCCTAATGTCTGGATGGCGGCGATGGGTTTCCTGGTCACGGCAGTTGGTCTGCCGGTGATCACCGTTGTGGCGCTGGCCAAGGTCGGCGGTGCAATGGATGCCTTGAGCAGCCCGATCGGTAAAGTCGCCGGTGGCCTGCTGGCAGCGGCTTGCTACCTCGCTGTTGGCCCGCTATTCGCGACGCCACGTACCGCGACGGTATCTTTCGAAGTGGGCCTGGCGCCGCTGACCGGGGAGAGCCCGTTGGCGCTGTTCCTCTACAGTTCGGTGTACTTCCTGCTGGTGTTCTTCATCTCGCTGTATCCAGGCCGTTTGCTGGATACCGTAGGGCGCTTCCTCGCGCCGCTGAAGATCATTGCCCTGGCCGTGCTGGGCATTGCAGCATTCGCCTTGCCGGCCGGTGACATTGGCCAAGCCACGCCTGAATACGTGGCGGCGCCGTTTTCCCAAGGCTTCATCAATGGTTACCTGACCATGGATACCCTGGGCGCCCTGGTGTTCGGCATCGTAATCGTCAACGCCATCCGTTCCCGCGGCGTTGAGTCGCCAGCATTGATCACCCGTTATGCGATCATCGCCGGCCTGATCGCCGGTGTCGGCCTGGCGCTGGTGTATGTCAGCCTGTTCCGTCTCGGTTCGGGCAGCCATGAAGTGGCCGCTGGCGCTACCAATGGCGCGGCGGTATTGCACGCTTACGTGCAGCACACCTTCGGTTCGCTGGGTAGCGGCTTCCTTGCCGTGCTGATCTCCTTGGCGTGCCTGGTGACCGCGGTCGGCCTGACCTGTGCCTGCGCCGAGTACTTCAGTCGTGTGGTGCCGCTGTCCTACAAGACACTGGTGATCATCCTCGCTGCGTTCTCGCTGCTGGTGTCCAACCTGGGCCTCACCAAGCTGATTGCGTTCTCGATCCCGGTGCTCACCGCGATCTACCCACCGTGCATCGTCCTGGTGGCGTTGAGCTTCTGCAAGGACTTCTGGCATGAGCAGGGTCGTATCCTCGGCCCGGTCATGCTGGTGTCGTTCATCTTCGGTCTGATCGACGCCCTCAAGGGTGCAGGCCTGGCGGACTGGATGCCGACGCAAATGGCCCACCTGCCGCTGAGCGAGCAGGGCCTGGCCTGGCTGGTGCCATCGGTGATGACACTGGTGGTCGCGGTGGTTTGCGATCGCCTGCTGGGCAAACGCGCCGAAGCCTTGGCTTAAGTCGCTTCGAGGCTCGCCACAAGCGGGTCTTGAGCAGAAACAGAAATGCCCCGTATCAATCGATACGGGGCATTTTTTTGTGAGGGATGCGGTGTCTTTTCCGTTGAGCTAACGTCGAAGCACTGCAACACCCTTTGTGGGAGCGAGCTCCCACAGGGTCTGTGTAATCCGCATTTACATCACAAGGACCTGCATGTCGTTCATCCAAGCCAACCTGATCCACATTCTTGCCGCCGTCTGGTTCGTTATCTGCTGGGGCGGGTACACCCGCTATGCCACATGGAAAGGCCGTGACACCGCGTGCCTGGCCAGTGTGCTGCACCTGTATCGTGAAGACTGGATGCGCCGCATGCTGCTGCGCGACAACCGCATCGCCGATGCCAGCGTGATCGGCAATCTGGAGCGCAATGCTTCGTTCTTCGCCTCCAGTACGCTGATTATCCTGGCCGGCATTCTCACGGTGCTCGGGGCTTCGGAGCGGGCGGTATCGTTGCTGGCGGATATCCCGATGGTGCAACAGGCGTCCCAGGGCATGTCGGAAATCAAGTTGCTGTGCCTGGCGCTGGTGTTTGTCTATGCGTTCTTCACGTTCAGCTGGTGCATGCGCCAGTACAACTTTGCGGCGGTACTGGTGGGTTCGGCGCCGATGGTCGGCGAGCGCCATGTGTCGGAGCAGGAACGCAAGGCGTTCGCTTTACGCGCCGCCCGCGTCATCTCCATGGCTGCCAACCAGTTCAACTTCGGGCTGCGTTCCTACTACTTCGGTATGACCATGCTGGCCTGGTTCGTCAGCCCATGGCTGTTCATGTTGATGAGTGCCGGCGTCGTGTTCGTGTTGTACCACCGCGAGTTTCATTCCGACGTACTCGACGTGATGGTCTATACCCCTACAGAGGCGCCGTTGCCGGAGGTAATCAAAGAGGCTGCTTGATGAGTATTCCATTCTGGTGCGTGTTTATCAGTGCGGTGTTGATTTATCTGGCACGAATGCCCGTGACCAGGGCCATGAAAGAGCAGGGTGGTTACGATAACCACCTGCCGCGCCAACAGCAGATGCAACTCACAGGCCTGGGTGCCCGCGCGCTGGCGGCGCATCAGAATAGTTTCGAAGCCTTCATATTGTTCGCTGTGGGTGTGTTGATGGCGCATACCACGCAGACGGCGGGCTGGCTGATCGACGGCCTGGCGATCATCTTCGTGATCACGCGGGTTATTTACCTGGTGTGTTACTGGAAGGACTTGGCCTGGCAGCGCAGTCTGGTTTGGCTGGTGGGATTAATTTGTTCGCTGTTGTTGATGATTAGTCCGACTTTTCGAACGATTTTGCTCTAACCGATTTTTTCAAGGTAAAAGAAAACCCGCACTTGGCGGGTTTTCTTTTGCCACTCTAAAAACCGTATTAGTTCTTAGGTGCTTCCGGAGCGGCCGGAGCAGCCGGAGCGGCTGGAGCGGCCGGAGCAGCCTGATCTTTGGCGGCTTCGGCGTTTTCTTTCGCCGCGTCGTTCACTTTATCCTGAGCTTCGTTCATTTTTTGCTGGGCTTGCTCAGCATGTTGGTTAGCATCTTGAGCTTTGTCCTCGGATTTTTTATCGCAGGCAGCGAGACCGAGGGAAGCGGTCAACATCAAGGCAATAGCTAAAGTCTTACGCATGGGGTGTTTCTCCTGATGAAAAGCATCTACTGGCATTAAGAGCCCAGGCATCAGGGTTAAGTTCCTTAAGTCTTTCAGATATATAAGTTTGTTCTAATGCGGAACTTTTACCCGGACCGCCACCGCACAGTACGGACATAAACAAGAGTTTTTATCAAATGGCCGAAAACCCCGTTTTTGAGCGCGCGAAGCGCTTTTTGTCGGCGCTGCGACATTGCCAGGTACTTGGACTAAGTGTTCATAGCGCCAGCAACGAAGGGCTGACGATTGTGCTGCCGTACAGCCCGCAGATCGTCGGTAATCCGCAAACCGGTGTGATTCATGGTGGAGCGCTGACCTCACTGATGGACACCGCCTGTGGCATGGCGACCCTCTGCGTGCTCCCGGAATTCGAAGTCTGCCCGACCCTCGACCTGCGCATCGACTACATGCACGCCGCCGAGCCGCATAAGGATGTCTACGGCTTTGCCCAGTGCTATCGGGTCACCACCGATGTGATTTTTGCCCGTGGCTTCGCCTATCAGGATGACCCCGGGCAACCCATTGCCCATGTAATGGGCACTTTCATGCGCATGGGCAAGAACATCAAGGGCACCAAGGGCTTTGGTGGCGCCGTCGCCGGAGGTGCGCAATGAGCGAGTCGTTGAAGGAGCAATTGCAAAAGGCCCATGAGCAGGGCGATTACGCCTCGCTGCTGGATTTGATTCCCTATGCCCGGTTGATCGGCGTCGAATGTTCACGGGTGGGGGATGAGTTGCTGTTCAAGCTGCCAGCGAACAAGGACAACATTGGGAACCCGTTGTTGCCGGCGATTCATGGCGGTGTGATCGCCGGTTTCATGGAATTGGCCGCGGCGCTGCACCTGTTGGTGTTCACCGGATCGCCCGGGGTGCCGAAGATCATCGACTTCTCCCTGGATTACCTGCGAGCCGGGCAGTTTCGCGATACCTGGGCCCGATGCCAGGTCTGGCGCCAGGGTCGGCGGGTCGCCAATGTGGCGATTACCGCCTGGCAAAGCACCGAAGCCGAACCCATTGCCACGGCCCGTGCACATTTCAAACTCGAAGAGCCCTTGAAATCCTGAACTCAGCCCCAAACTCTGAGGACAACCCGCCGTCGACCCTCAAGGTCGCGGCTTATGCCATCTGATTGGAGTTTGATGACCATGAGTGTGGAAACTCAAAAGGAAACCCTGGGCTTCCAGACCGAGGTGAAGCAGCTGCTGCATCTCATGATCCATTCGCTGTATTCCAACAAGGAAATTTTCCTTCGCGAATTGATCTCGAACGCCTCTGACGCTGTCGACAAATTACGTTTCGAAGCCCTGGCCAAGCCCGAGCTGCTGGAAGGTGGCGCCGAACTGAAAATCCGCGTTAGCTTCGACAAGGACGCTAAAACCGTCACCCTCGAAGACAACGGTATCGGCATGAGCCGCGAAGACACGATCACCCACCTGGGGACCATCGCCAAGTCCGGCACCGCCGATTTCATGAAGCATCTGAGCGGCGACCAGAAGAAAGACTCGCACCTGATCGGCCAGTTCGGTGTCGGTTTCTACTCCGCATTCATCGTCGCTGACAAAGTCGATGTGTACAGCCGTCGTGCCGGCAGCGCTGCCAGCGAAGGCGTGCACTGGTCGTCCAAGGGCGAAGGCGATTTCGAAGTTGCGACCATCGACAAGGCCGAACGCGGCACTCGCATCGTCCTGCACCTGAAATCCGGTGAAGACGAGTTCGCCGACGGCTGGCGCCTGCGCAACATCATCAAGAAGTACTCCGACCATATCGCCTTGCCGATCGAGCTGCCGAAAGAAGTGGCCGCTGCCGAAGGCGAAGAGCAGCCGGCCGTTGAGTGGGAAACCGTCAACCGCGCCAGCGCCCTGTGGACCCGTCCGCGTACCGAGATCAAGGACGAGGAATACCAGGAGTTCTACAAGCACATCGCTCACGATTTCGAAAACCCGCTGAGCTGGAGCCACAACAAGGTCGAAGGCAAGCTCGAATACAGCTCGCTGCTGTACGTGCCGACCCGTGCGCCGTTCGACCTGTACCAGCGTGAAGCGCCGAAAGGCCTGAAGCTGTACGTGCAGCGCGTGTTCGTCATGGATCAGGCCGAGTCCTTCCTGCCGCTGTACCTGCGCTTCATCAAAGGCGTGGTCGATTCCAACGACCTGTCGCTGAACGTGTCGCGGGAAATCCTGCAGAAAGACCCGATCATCGACTCGATGAAGTCGGCGCTGACCAAGCGCGTCCTGGACATGCTGGAAAAACTGGCGAAGAACGAGCCTGAGCAATACAAGGGCTTCTGGAAAAACTTCGGTCAGGTCATGAAAGAAGGCCCGGCAGAAGATTTCGCCAACAAGGAAAAAATCGCCGGCCTGCTGCGTTTTGCTTCGACCAATGGCGACGATGGCGAGCAGGTTGTTGGCCTGACCGAGTACCTGGCGCGCGCCAAGGAAGGTCAGGACAAGATCTACTACCTGACCGGCGAAACCTACGCTCAGGTCAAGAACAGCCCGCACCTGGAAGTCTTCCGTAAGAAAGGCATCGAAGTGCTGCTGTTGACCGACCGTATCGACGAGTGGCTGATGAGCTACCTCAGCGACTTCGACGGCAAGAGCTTCGTCGACGTGGCGCGCGGTGACCTGGACCTGGGCAACCTGGACTCGGAAGAGGACAAGAAAGCCGCGGAAGAAGTCGCCAAGGCCAAAGAAGGTCTGGTCGAGCGTCTGAAGACCGCCTTGGGTGAATCCGTTGCGGAAGTGCGGGTGTCCCATCGCCTGACCGATTCGCCGGCGATCCTGGCCATCGGCGAGCAGGACCTGGGCTTGCAGATGCGCCAGATCCTGGAAGCGAGCGGCCAGAAGGTTCCGGATTCGAAGCCGATTTTCGAATTCAACCCGGCTCACCCGCTGATCGAGAAGCTCGACAACGAGCAGAGTGACGAGCGCTTCGGCGACCTGTCGCACATCCTCTTCGATCAGGCGGCCCTGGCGGCCGGCGACAGCTTGAAAGACCCGGCGGCCTATGTGCGCCGTCTGAACAAGCTGTTGGTCGAGCTATCGGCCTGACTGTGTTGTAGAAAAACCCGCTTCGGCGGGTTTTTTCATTTCGGTGCTAAAACATCAGGAGTCAGAAATGAGCCAAATCACTGTACGTTCCGTTGCCTATCAGATTGACGGCCAGGCTTACGTAAGCCGTCTGGCCTTCGATGCCGACCATAAAGGCCCGCGCCCGGGTTTGTTGATGGCGCCGAACTGGATGGGCGTCAGTGCCGGTGCCGAGGAGATCGCCAAGTCGGTGGCGTCCAAGGGTTATGTGGTACTGATCGCAGACCTTTACGGTCAATCGGTTCGTCCGACGAACAATGATGAGGCCGGCGCGGCCATGATGCCGTTGAAGAATGACCGCCCATTGCTGCGCAAGCGCATGCAGGTGGCGTTCGAACAGCTGCAAAGCCAGGGTGAAGTGGCTGTCGATACTTCAAAACTGGCCACTTTCGGTTTCTGCTTCGGCGGTTGCTGCGCCCTGGAGTTTGCTCGTACCGGCGCGCCGGTGAAAGCCGCGGTGTCGTTCCACGGCACGCTGGACACACCGAATCCGGCTGATGCGAAAAACATCAAGGGTAAGGTGTTGGTATTGCACGGTGCTTCCGATCCATTGGTGCCGAAGGAGCAGTTGCCGGCGTTCGAAGATGAAATGAACACGGCGGGTGTGGACTGGCAGTTGCTGAGCTACGGCGGTGCGTTCCAC
This sequence comes from Pseudomonas sp. GL-RE-26, assembly GCF_019956275.1. Lineage (NCBI taxonomy): Bacteria > Pseudomonadati > Pseudomonadota > Gammaproteobacteria > Pseudomonadales > Pseudomonadaceae > Pseudomonas > Pseudomonas sp. GL-RE-26. The sequence goes on along the minus strand of NZ_JAHBDI010000077.1, from coordinate 85,040 downwards.
TCGTTCACCGACCCGCACGCCAATGTGCCGGGGATGATGATGTACGACGCGAAGGTGGCTGTCCGGGCCTTCACGTCGATGCATAACTTGCTGGATGAAGTGTTCAAGGGCTGATAGCTGGTTTCAGTTCTGGTTAGTCGGTGACTCTACCGGCCCCATCGCGAGCAGGCTCGCTCCTGCAGTTGACCGTGTTCCAATGTGGGAGCGAACCTGCTCGCGAAGACTGACTGATCGGCAATGCATCGCTCAGGGCAATTCGATCCTCTCAACTTCCCCCGGCACCTTCGGCCAGTCCCCGGCCGCCCAACGTCGGCGTGCCTCATCGATATCAGCCGGATCGCTCGCGACAAAATTCCAGTTGATCCGCCGTGGCCCGTCAAGCGGTGCTCCGCCAAACAACACGGCGTGACTGTCGCTCTCGGCAAACAGGGTCATCTCTTCCCCCGCAGGCAGTACCACCAGCGAGTACGGCTCTATCGGCTCGCCATCCAGCTGCACCTCACCGCTCAACACATACAACGCACGTTCTTCATGCTCGGTGGGGATCAGCAATGTCGTCGCTGTTTGCAGGTGCAGCTCCGCGTACAGCGTAGGAGAAAGCACCGGCACTGGCGATTCCAGGCAAAAGCCTGACCCCGCAATCATGCGAATCTTCACCCCCAGGTTTTCGCTGACTGGCAATGTGGAAGCCGGATGGTGGCTGTAATGCCCCGGACCTTGTTCTTTATCCTTGGGCGAAGCCAGCCAGATCTGCAAGCCGTGCATGGTGAAGCCGCTTTCTTTCAGGGCTTCAGGCGTGCGTTCGACGTGGGCAATGGCACTTCCGGCCGTCATCCAACTGACGTCGCCGGTCCCGACCACTTGATCGGAACCGAGACTGTCCTTGTGCTGGATCTGCCCCTGGAACAAGTAGGTGAGGGTGGACAGGCCAATGTGCGGATGCTGGCGGATGTTCATGCCTTTGCCCGGTGGATAACGGGTTTCCAGCATGTGGTCGAAAAACACGAATGGCCCGACGCTGCGGCACTTGGCCGATGGCAGCGGGCGGAGAATAGGCTGGCCCTCGACATCTTCGGTGCGGGGGCGGATCACGAGCGGAGTGTTCATGGTGCGTTCCAGGCTGAGCGGGTAATGCGTTCGAGCATAACCCGCTTGCGCAGCCCTTGCCGCTATTGGCTGAACGCGCCTTCGGACAAATGCGTTTCGATGCTGACTTCAGAGGTGGTCATCAGCTTGTGGATCGGGCAGCGATCGGCCACGCGGTGCAGTTCATCGCGCTGGGCGTCGGTGAGTACGCCCTTGAGGGTCAGTTTGACGTGCAACGCGTACTGGCCTTTCTGTTCCAGGCTGTTGTCGCGCTTGACCTCGACGCCGACACCGGTCAGCGGGATGTCCTTCTTCCTGGCATAAAGCTTCAGGGTCAAGGCTTTGCAGGCACCCAGCGCGGCATCGAAATAATCGTGCGGCTCCGGCGCCGAGCCCTCTCCGCCAGCCGTGACGGGCGCGTCGGCGAAGAGTTCATGGTCATCGATCTGGACGCTGTGGCGCAAACCTTCGGCAGAAACAGTGTTGACAGTAACGGTCATGGGAAACCTCGCAAGCAGCAGGATATTTATTCGATCAAAAAAGACCTTGAAGGTATAGAGCATGGTGCCGGATGTGCGTTCCGGTTTTCTTGTATCGGTGAGTCTTTTGGCTGAATCGTTACCGTAGCAGTGATGGTGTTTTGATATCACGTTTTCGTCTTACGCAAATTTTCAACAGTCCGATACCGTCTAAAGGATCTGCTGCCTGACGCAGCGCTTTTGGAAGGAACCAGGGGAATGAGTATCAGAAGTCTCAATATTGCGCCACGCGCGAGTCTCGGTTTTGGCCTGTTGGCGTTGATGGTTTTTGGCCTGGGGGCGTTCGCCCTGCTGCAAATGTCGAATATGCGGGCGCAGTCCGATCTGATCGATGACAACTGGCTGCCCAGTGTGATGGCGGTCGGTGATATGAGTCAGGACATGTTGCGGTTGCGGGCATTGACCATGCGTTTGCTGATCAATCGCGATCCACAGGCACAGACGCAGAACGTCGGCAAAATCAACGATCTCAAAAGTGTTCTCGACCAGGCCCAACAACGTTATGACAAGTTGATCGCGCTGCCTGAAGAGCGGGTGTTGTTCGATCGCTTCAAGGCTGCCAAGAGCAAATACCTGCAGTTTCAGAGTCAGGTGATGGCCCAGGCTACCCAGGGACGGGTGGAAGAGGCGGCGGCCATTCTCAATGGCGAGATGAATCCGTTGGCCGATGAGATCACGGTCACCCTCAGGGAGTTGGTCGAACTCAACAGGCACAACGCCAATCTGGCGACTGAGGCAGGACGCCTGGTGTTCAACCAGTCGCGGGTCTGGGTCGGGGTGATGATCGGTGTGACTGCGATGATTACCATCGGCCTGGCACTGTTGCTGACGCGCAGCATCGTGTTGCCGCTGTCACAGTCGTTGAAAGTGGCCGAGGTGGTCGCTGGTGGCGACCTCACCGCAAGCATCAGCATTACCGGCAAGGACGAACCCGCGCGGCTGCTGCACGCGCTCAAGAGCATGCAACAGAGTTTGCGTGAAACCATTCAACGTATATCCGATTCATCCCGTCAATTGGCCTCGGCTTCGGAGGAGCTCAGTTGCGTCACGGAAGACGCCACCCGTGGCCTGCATCAACAGAGTCTGGAAATCGAGCAGGCCGCCACGGCGGTCAACCAGATGACCGCCGCCGTGGAAGAAGTGGCGAGCAATGCCGCCGCAACGTCGCAAGCTTCCCGCGAGTCCGACCGCATTGCCCAGCACGGTCGCGAACAGGTGCATCAGACGGTGCTGTCGATCGAGTCGCTGGCAGAAGATGTCACCACCAATGTGTCTCAGGTCGAAGACCTGGCGCAGAAGGTGTATGGCATCACTACCGTGCTGGACGTGATTCGCGCGATTGCCGAGCAGACCAATCTACTGGCCTTGAACGCGGCCATCGAAGCCGCGCGGGCCGGGGACGCCGGGCGCGGGTTTGCGGTAGTGGCCGATGAGGTGCGGGCTCTGGCGCATCGCACCCAGCAATCGACCCGGGAAATCGAACAGATGATTACCGGTATCCAGCAGGGCACCGATCTGGCTGTCAGCTCGATGCAGCAAAGCAACACCCGGGCGCGCTCGACACTTGAGGCGGCGAAAGCGGCGGGCGTTGCCCTGGAGGATATCGCCTCGGCATTCACCATGATCAATGAGCGCAACATCGTGATTGCCAGTGCCTCGGAGGAGCAGGCAGCGGTGGCGCGGGAGGTGGATCGCAACTTGATGAATATCCGTGACCTGGCGCAACAGAGCTCGGCCGGGGCAAACCAGACCAGTGCGGCGAGTCAGGAGTTGTCGCGCCTGGCGGTGGACCTGAATACCTTGGTGGCGCGGTTTTCGGTCTGAATGACAGACGAAAAAAAGCCCCGCGACTGCGGGGCTTTTCATATCGATCCGGATCAGCTGCCTTTGACTGACTTGCCGTTGACCGTGCCGTCCAGGAGCATGATGTTGTATTCCTTGCCATCGGTTTCGACTTGTTGCAGGCGGACCAGCAGGTAGTCCCAATCCTTGGCGAACCACATCACGGTGATGCGTTTGTTCTGTGTCGGGTCGCGTACACGTTCAACCTTGATCGCATCGATCTTGCCGGCCTTGGTGTCGACCTTTTCAGCGCCCAGCACGCGGAAGTCATAGGTATCGACTTCACTGCCGTCGACCACCTGATAACTCATGCTTTTTTTGCCGGCGGCGACGTCGTGTTGCAGGGCCAGTTGGTAGCTGGATTTGTCGAGCATACCGCGGTTCAGCGGAACCTTGACCGCGTCGCCGCGATCGGTACCGGTGACCATCTTGGTATTCCAGTCGAAATCCAGATCCGATTTCTTGGCCTTGCCCAAGCCGCCACGTTCAAAGTGGTACGACTCTGGAAGAAGCGTGTCCTTGTCCAGGGTCAGGGTGCTTTCCTCGGACAGGCTGGCGATCATCATCGACGCCTTGAAACTCAGTTTCCATTTGCCGTCGCTGGTTTTTTCGAGGCTGCGCTCGGCAGTGCCGCTCATGGGCAGCTGTTTCCAGTCGGCGGTGTAGCTGGCGGAGAAGGGTTGAAGGTCTGCCGCCTGGGCGAAGGGCAAGGCGAGCAGAGCGCAAGCGAAGAGCAGGGCGCGACGCATAAAATCTCCTAGTTTCGAATCAAGTGGCCGCTGGCCGCGAGTAACTGTCCATCCAGTAAAGCACCTTGCTCGCCGAGGGCCAGACGACCTTCGGCAAACCAGCGTACGGCCATCGGGTAGATCAGGTGTTCCTGAACATGAACCCGCTGCGCCAGACTCTGCGGCGAATCCTGTAACTCTACCGGTATTACAGCCTGTACGACCAGTGGTCCGCCATCGAGTTCCTCGGTGACGAAGTGCACTGAGCAGCCGTGCTCGGTGTCGCCGGCCTCCAGCGCGCGCTCATGAGTGTGTAACCCTTTGTATTTGGGTAGCAGCGAGGGATGGATATTGAGCAGGCGACCCTGATAGTGGCGTACGAAACCGGCGCTGAGAATGCGCATGAATCCGGCCAGTACCACGAGTTTGGGATTGAAGGCGTCGATCAGTTCGATCAATGCGGCATCGAAGGCCTCGCGACCTTCGAAAGCCTTGTGATCAAGGGCGCGGGTGTCGATACCCGCGTCCCTGGCGCGTTGCAGGCCGTAGGCGTCGGCGCGGTTGGAAATCACCGCAGCGATGCGGACCGGGCTGTCGCCGGTCCGCGTGCTGTCGATCAGGGCCTGCAAGTTACTGCCGGTGCCGGACAACAGCACCACCACATCACAGGTCTGAGACATCCGCTCTTGCATTAGTGTGCCTTGAGGTTGTTCAGTACAACCGAAGCCGCGCCTTCGGCAGCGGTGGAGATCTGGCCGATGACCCAAGGCTGCTCGCCAGCTTCGCGCAGAACGTTCAGGGCGGCTTCGACGTGCTCCTGAGCCACGCAGATGACCATGCCCACGCCGCAGTTCAGCACGCGGTGCATTTCGTTTTCGTCAACGTTGCCTTTCTCTTGCAGCCAGTCGAACACTGCCGGGCGGGTCCAGCTTGCCACGTCAACCACGGCTTGAGCGCCTTTTGGCAGCACGCGCGGGATGTTGTCCAGCAGGCCGCCACCGGTGATGTGGGCCATGGCTTTGACCGCGCCGGTTTCCTTGATCAGCTTGAGCAGCGGCTTCACGTAGATACGGGTCGGGGCCATCAGCAGGTCGGTCAGCGGCTTGCCGTCGAGCTGGATGTTCTCGATGTCGGCGCCGGACACTTCGATGATCTTGCGGATCAGCGAGTAGCCGTTGGAGTGCGGGCCGGAGGACGGCAGGGCGAGCAGGGCGTCGCCGGCAGCCACTTTGGAACCGTCGATGATTTCGGACTTTTCTACCACGCCGACGCAGAAACCGGCCAGGTCGTAGTCTTCACCTTCGTACATACCAGGCATTTCAGCGGTTTCGCCGCCGACCAGGGAGCAGCCGGACAGCTCGCAGCCAGCGCCGATGCCGGTCACCACCTGGGCGGCGGTGTCGACGTTCAGTTTGCCGGTGGCATAGTAGTCGAGGAAGAACAGCGGCTCGGCGCCGCAGACGACCAGGTCGTTGACGCACATGGCAACCAGGTCGATGCCGATGCTGTCGTGCTTGTTCAGGTTCAGTGCCAGGCGCAGCTTGGTGCCGACGCCGTCAGTACCGGAAACCAGCACAGGCTGCTTGTAGCCGGCCGGGATTTCGCAGAGGGCGCCGAAACCGCCCAGGCCGCCCATGACTTCCGGGCGCGCAGTGCGCTTGGCGACGCTCTTGATGCGTTCGACCAATGCTTCACCGGCGTCGATGTCTACACCGGCGTCCTTGTAGCTCAGGGAGGGTTGCTTGCTCATGATCCAGGCCTTTAGGGGGGGGATTTCTGGGTAACGACCGAGTCCGTCGGGAGCGCCGAAACTGCGTAGGAGAGAACCATGCGCGCTATTCGGACACTACCCGGCTGTTGCCGGTCTGCGAAGGCGCGCGATTTTATCAGGCTTGAGCCGCAGCGGCCATCCTCAGGCCGACAGCAGGGTCATATACGGTCAAAAAAAACCGTTAATGCGCAGTGTTGGTGGCATCCTGCATGGCTGTATAAGGTATCGCGATTAACCGTCTATCGTTATGACAGTGCGAAAACTTACCCGGAGCGTGTGAATGTTTTGCGTCGGGCAACGGTCACAGTCTTGCTCGATCGTCTTCATGCGGTCTGTTCCAGCCGCTCTTGTCGTCAGGAATCTTCCATGCGTTTTTGTAAATTCTTGCTTGTGAGTTGTTTGTCAGTGGTCAGCCTGGTCAGTCAAGCCGAAACCGTCAAAGGCCTTTACCTGGTGCGCGAGCCGGTGAATGGCCAGTCGCCCGAGGAGCGCGATCAGGCGACTCAGCGTGCGTTGGATACACTGGTTTTGCGCCTGACCGGCGACCCCAAGGCCGCTCAAAGTCCGGGGCTGGCGGCGATTCGCAAAGATCCGCAACAGATCATCAGCCAGTACGGCTTTGAGGCCGGGCCGCCGGAAGTCCTGAAGGTCGATTTCGATCCGGGTACCACCGAGCAGGCCTTGCGCCGCGCCGGCCTGGCCATGTGGGGGGCCAATCGGCCGTCGATCCTCGGCTGGTGGTTGAATGATTCCACCGAAGGTTCAAGCCTGGTGGGCGACGGTCAGGCCAGCGCGGCACCGTTGCGTCGGGCTGCCCAGCACCGTGGCTTGCCATTGCGTTTGCCGTTGGCGGATTTGAATGAGCAGATCGTCGCGACCGCGCCGAATCTGGAGGGCGTAGATCCCGCGCCTTTGCAAGCAGCATCGGAACGCTACAACGCCGACGCCCTGCTCGCGGTACACGCCAAGGAAGAGGGCGGGCAGTGGCAAGCCAAGTGGCAATTGTGGCTGGGGGATAAAAAAGAGGCGGGCAGTGTGCAGGGCGCCGATCAGGCCGCCCTGGCCGATGCGGTGATGCTGGCGGTCAATGAACGCCTGGCGCCGCGGTTTGTCGCCAAACCTGGTGCGTCGAGTGAGCAATTGCTGGAAGTGCAAGGTATGAATCTTGAGCACTACGCGTCACTCGGGCGTTTGCTGGAGCCGTTTGGCGGGCGTGTGCAAAGTGTCGAGGGCGACCGGATTCTCTATCGGGTCAATGGCAGCGTCGATCAACTGCGTGCGCAATTGTCTCTGGCGAGGCTGCAGGAAGCGCCGGCGGGTCAGGCCCCGGCCCCGGTAGCGCCCGTTCAGCCAGCCACTGGCGGCGCGGTACCAGTCGCAGCGCCGGCCCCGACACCGCAACTGCGTTATCGCTGGTAGTTTTTTTTCTTTATATAGAAGCAATGGAGTGGTTCATGGCCGATACGCGGCGTTGGTTCTGGCTCGGTGGGGTGGTCCTGCTGTGTGTGTTTGTCTGGTTGTTGCATCCGATCCTGACGCCGTTCCTGGTGGCGCTGCTGTTGGCCTACCTGTTCGACCCGCTGGTGGATCGGCTGGAGAAGGCAGGCTTGTCCCGAACCTGGGGTGTCGTGGCGGTGTTTACCCTGTTTACATTGATCTTCACCGCGCTGCTGTTGGTGTTGGTGCCGTTGCTCGCCAGGCAGTTGTTTCGTTTGTATGAACTGGCCCCGCAGATGCTCGACTGGCTGCAACACACGGCGTTGCCTTGGGCGCAATCGAAGTTCGGCCTGTCGGACGGTTTCTGGAAGTTCGACAAGCTGAAGGCCGCCATCAGCGAGCATATGAGTCAGACCTCTGATGTTGTCGGCGTGGTGCTGAGCCATGCCACGGCCTCGGGGCTGGCGTTGATCGGCTGGCTGGCGAACCTGGTGCTGATTCCGGTGGTGAGCTTCTACCTGTTGCGGGACTGGGACCTGATGATGGCCAAGGTCCGCAGCCTGCTGCCCCGTGACCGTGAAGCGCGCGCGGTGTCGCTGGCGGGTGAATGCCATGAAGTGCTCGGCGCGTTCGTGCGCGGACAGTTGCTGGTGATGGTGGCCTTGGGTGTGATCTACGCAGCAGGCCTGATGCTGGTCGGGTTGGAACTGGGTCTGCTGATTGGCCTGATTGCCGGCCTGGCGGCGATCGTGCCGTACATGGGGTTTATCATCGGCATTGGCGCGGCGCTCATTGCGGGGCTGTTCCAGTTCGGTGGTGATCTTTACCCGATGCTCGGCATTGTCGCGGTGTTCATGGTCGGCCAGGCGCTGGAGGGTATGGTGCTGACCCCCTTGCTGGTCGGTGACCGGATTGGCCTGCACCCGGTGGCGGTGATTTTCTCGATCCTGGCCGGTGGTGAACTGTTTGGCTTTACCGGTGTGCTGCTGGCATTGCCGGTCGCCGCGGTGATCATGGTGCTGGTGCGGCATGTGCATGATTTGTATAAGGATTCGGAAATATACGGAGGAGCCGACGAGCCGCAGGTGTAAGGGGCGTCAATGGGCGATGGCAGGCTGCCCCGGTTCGTACCAGGTCAGCCTGCTGGCGTCGCCCGACTGTCACATGCACCGCCAAAGAATCTGCCACAAAACCGGTGCATTAACGCAAACCTTTGATTTTGCTTGTGGTCTGTCGCATTGTGCGGTCCGCTTCACGGGTATAAACTTCGCAAACTTTACACAGAGGCCACTAACGGTTCCTTTGGAACTGTTCAGTCAGCATGAAACCGATTCAGCTGCCCCTAGGTGTGCGTCTGCGTGACGACGCCACCTTTATCAACTACTACCCAGGCGCCAATGCCGCTGCACTCGGCTATGTCGAGCGGCTGTGCGAAGCCGACGCCGGCTGGACCGAAAGCCTGATCTACCTCTGGGGTAAGGACGGGGTAGGGCGTACGCACCTGTTGCAGGCCGCCTGCCTGCGCTTCGAGCAAATGGGGGAGCCTGCGGTGTACCTGCCGTTGGCCGAGCTGCTCGATCGCGGCATTGAAATCCTCGACAACCTCGAACAGTACGAACTGGTCTGCCTGGATGATTTGCAAGTGGTTGCCGGGCGAGCGGACTGGGAAGAGGCGCTGTTCCATCTGTTCAATCGCTTGCGTGACAGCGGTCGACGTTTGCTGATTGCCGCATCGACATCCCCGCGTGAGCTGCCAGTGAAGCTGGCGGATCTCAAATCCCGCCTGACCCTGGCCTTGATCTTCCAGATGCGCCCGCTGTCCGATGAGGACAAATTGCGTGCCCTGCAATTGCGCGCATCTCGTCGCGGCCTGCATCTGACCGATGAAGTCGGGCATTTCATTCTGACTCGCGGTACCCGCAGCATGAGCGCACTTTTCGAGCTGCTCGAGCGTCTCGACCAGGCCTCCCTCCAGGCTCAGCGCAAGCTGACAATCCCGTTTTTGAAAGAAACCCTCGGCTGGTAAACCCGCTGAAACCGGGACTTTTAGCCGGTTCGGCATCTTTCAGGCGCCAGAAATCCCGCTTTCCTGCCAGGTTGCAGGCCGCGTGTATGTTTTAAATGGGCTTAAGCGCTTAGATGTAAACGAGAAACGGATAAGTCACAAAAAGATCGATTGAATTTGCAAATGAGGTTGATAGCGGGCATAGTCTCGGCTTCTTTACAACTTCAGCCACGGTCGTGCCCATGCTAAATCGCTTCGCACCCCTCGTGCCTCTCGCACTCGTTACCCTGTTGTTCGGTTGCGCTGCCCACACTCCAGTGGCCCAGCAAACTCCGCAACAGCAGGTTCAAAACTCGGCCACTGCCCAGTCTTCCGCTCTCTTTCAAGAAGAGCTGGCTACCGAAAAAGAACTCGCAGACTTCGCTGGCGGCAAGTCCTACCAGCTTCCAGTCCTGGCCGACAGCATCCTCGAACGTGGCATGTCCCTGATCGGTACCCGTTACCGTTTCGGCGGTACTTCTGAAGCCGGCTTCGATTGCAGTGGTTTCATTGGTTACCTGTTCCGCGAAGAAGCGGGCATGAACCTGCCACGCTCCACCCGCGAAATGATCAACGTGGACGCTCCGCTGGTCTCGCGCAGCAAGCTTGAGCCGGGCGACCTGCTGTTCTTCGCAACCAACGGTCGTCGTGGTCGCGTCAGTCACGCCGGGATCTACCTGGGCGACAATCAGTTCATCCACTCCAGCAGCCGCCGCAGCGGTGGTGTGCGCATCGATAGTCTGGGCGACAGCTACTGGAGCAAGACCTTCATCGAGGCCAAGCGCGCCCTGGCAATGGCGCCTAACGCGTCGCCAATCGTCACTGCACGAAAATAAGCTGACAATTTGTAGGGCGAACTTAAAGTCTTACTTGAAGTTTGTCGTGTAGCCGCTAGAATCTTGATCTACAAATGATGGCAAACCGCCTGCGTCCAACGCAGGCGGTTTTCTTTTCTGCGCTCCCCGCAGAAAAAGCCGCAGCCAGATCAGGATGTTCTGCTTATGACGACGTCGGCCCGCCTCGCAATCATGTTCTTCGCAGCGCTGCTCAGTGCCTGCGCCAGCCGCACACCGCCGCCTGCGCCGGTGGTTCGCGCTCCTATCGTATTTGGTTCCCCTCAAGCTTTTTCGCCTGAAGCGGAAGACGTGCTGTTTCGCGCGCTCGGATTGGTGGGCACGCCTTATCGCTGGGGTGGCAATACGCCGGATTCCGGATTTGATTGCAGTGGCCTGATCGCTTATGTGTACCGTGATGTCGCCGGTATTGCCTTGCCGCGCACCACTCGCGAGATGATCTCCATGCAAGCGGCGAATGTGGGCAAGGAAGGCCTGCAGACCGGCGACCTGCTTTTCTTCGCCACCAATGGCGGCTCCCAGGTCAGTCATGCCGGCATCTACGTGGGAGAAGGGCGCTTCGTCCACGCGCCGGCCACGGGCGGCACCGTGAAGCTCGACAGCCTGTCCAAGGCGTATTGGCAAAAGGCTTACCTGAGCGCCAAGCGTGTTCTGCAGCCTGAACATTTGGCGCGCAATCCGTAACGTTCGGAGCTGATGGTCATGACGGCTCGCACGCTCAATCTCGACGACGACCTGTACCAATACCTGCTCGATGTTTCCCTGCGCGAAACGCCTCTGCTCAAGCGCTTGCGCGATGAGACCCAGGCGTTGCCGATGGCACGCTGGCAGGTGGCGCCTGAGCAGGGGCAGTTTCTTGCTTTACTGGTGAAACTGACGGGGGCCAGGCGCTTGCTCGAAGTCGGCACCTTTACCGGCTACAGCGCACTGTGCATGGCGGCGGCATTGCCTGCTGAGGGTTCGCTGATTTGCTGTGATATCCCCGGCGACTACAACGCCATCGCGCGGCGCTACTGGCAAGAAGCGGGGCTCGCCGGGCGGATTGACCTGCGACTGGCCCCGGCACTGGAAACCCTCGCCGAGCTTGAGCGACAAGGGCAGGGCGGGCAGTACGACCTGGTTTTCATTGATGCCGACAAGGCCAACTACCCGGCTTATCTGGAACACGCCCTGCAATTGCTGCGGGTCGGTGGGCTGGCGGTGTTCGATAACACCCTGTGGAGCGGGCGCGTGCTTGAGGCCAATCCCGAGAGCGCGGACACCCGGGCGATCCAGGCGCTCAACCAGGCCTTGAAAGTGGATGCGCGGGTGGATCTGTCGTTGTTGCCGTTGGGTGACGGGCTCACACTCTGTCGCAAACGCTGAGCCCCGCTCCCACAGGTCAAGTGACTTACTTGACTGCCGACACCCGCCACACCTTGTTCCCCACATCATCGGCCACCAACAGGTCACCCTGCCGGTCGATCACCACGCCCACCGGGCGGCCCATGGCTTGGTCCTTGTCGTTGAGAAAACCTGTGAGCACTTCAACGGGCTTTCCGACAGGTTTGCCTGCGCTGAACGGTACGAAAATCACTTTGTAGCCACTGCGGGGGTTGCGGTTCCATGAACCGTGCTGCCCGATGAATGCCCCTTGGGTGAACGGCGGCGGCAACTTGCTGTTTTCGGCGAAGGTCAGGCCCAGTGACGCCGTGTGCGGGCCGACGGCGTAGTCCGGAGCGATAGCCTTGGCCACCAGGTCCGGGTTTTGCGGTTCAACGCGAATATCGACATGTTGGCCGTAGTAACTGAACGGCCAGCCATAGAACGCGCCGTCCTTCACCGAGGTGATGTAGTCAGGTACCAGATCGCCGCCGATTTCATCCCGTTCGTTGACCGCGGTCCACAGCGCGCCACTGTGCGGTTCCCAGGCCATGCCGTTGGGGTTGCGCAGACCGGAGGCGAAGATCCGGTGCCGGCCCGTGGCACGGTCCACTTCCCAGATCGCTGCGCGACCTTCTTCCTTGTCCATGCCGTTTTCGGCGACGTTGCTGTTGGAACCCACGGAGACGTACAGCTTGCTGCCGTCCTTGCTGGCAATGACGTTTTTGGTCCAGTGGTGGTTCAGAGGGCCGCCCGGCAGGTCAATCACCTTGATGGCTGGTGACTTGATCTGCGTATCGCCGTTTTCATAATGGAATCGCAGCAGGCTGTCAGTGTCGGCCACGTACAGGTCGTTGCCGACCAGCGTCATGCCGAAGGGGGAATTGAGGTTTTGCAGAAACACTGTGCGGGTTTCCGCGAAGCCATCGTGATCCTTGTCCCGCAGTAACGTGATGCGGTTCGGGCTGGGCACGGTAGAGCCGGCACGCCCCATGACTTTCTTCATGACCCAGCCGCGAATGCCATTGCCGTCTTCGGGTTTGGGTGGCGCGGCGGTTTCCGCCACCAGCACGTCGCCATTGGGCAGCACATAAAGCCAGCGGGGGTGATCCAGGTCTTCGGCAAAAGCAGTCACTTGAGTGCCCGTGGCGGCGACGGGTTTCGCACCTTGTGGCCAGCCGATGGCCGGGGCGATGTTCACGGTCGGAACCAGTGTCTTGTTGGGTTCTGGTAGTTGGGGTGACGGGCCGGTACCGTCGGAGACTTGCAGGCGGGAGGTCTCGCCACAAGCGGCGAGCCCTCCGCAGAGCGCGATAACGAGAGCGAGCGGGGGCGTGCGCATGCTGGTCTTCCCTATGAATGCCTTGTTCTAATCATAGAGAAGCATTGTCGTCCGATGGTTCAACCCTCAGCCGCGAGCTTCCTTGAACAGCACTGCAATGCCGGGGTGATAGTTGCCGGCTTCGTTGCGCAACTTGCGGTAGGCATAAGGGAAATACCAGGCGACAGCGCAGGTGTGTTCCTTTTGCAGGTCGTCGACCATGTCCTGGAGTTCTTCCGGTGTGGCGCCCTGCTGGGCTTTTTGCGGGGCGACGAACAGGCAGCCGAGTTTCAGGTCGCTGGCGTGGCTCAGGCGCTTCGCATCGCTGGCGATGTCGAGCAGGGCCTGGGACAGGTTGAGGCTGTTGACCCGTGGCCAGCGCTGGCTGGTCTGGATGTAGGCGCGGGTTTCGGGGGAGGCCAGGAGCAGGTCGGCGCGGCCGTTGCGTTCGCCTTCTTCGGTCTGCTTGCGGGTGGGCGTCTGTTGCAGCGTGACCATCTCGGCCATCCAGGCGGCGGCAGACAGCAGTCCGAGATTGGCCTTTTCGTCGTGCCAGTACGGCGTGTCGCCATCACCGCGGACGGCGTTGTAACGGTCGATGCATTCGAACCAGTGCTCGAGCACCGGGCGCAGGAATTCCAGCTTTGGATTGCTGATGATCATGCCTTGCATGGGCTCACCCTTGTTGTTGTGTTGTGAGATTGTGGCTCTTTGATATCACTGCTGAGAGCGTGGCACAAGATTGACGTCAGTTTATTGATTGATGGCAGCTATTCGGTCGATGGCCTCCCGGCTTTAATTGACGCTCCACCCCCAACCCTCTAACCTTCGCGGCTTGTTTCAGGTGCTCTGTGGCTTGGGTCGACAGAGTGAAACAGGGAAGCCGGTGAGTGAGTCCTTCAGTTGGTCGAAGGCCCACAATTCCGGCGCTGCCCCCGCAACGGTAAATGAGTGAAAACTGTGTCTGATGCCACTGTGTCGAATCGATGCGGGAAGGTGCACAGTCTGGCCCTGCGCCACTCATGAGCCCGGAGACCGGCCTGATTCATCCAGCGGCATCACGGTGGGCGATGCCAGGCTTTTTGCCTTCTATTCTTGTGCCTGCCCGCCGTTATTCCTGCCTCAACGGAGAGCTCCCCCATGACTGATACCCCCGATCGTGACGAACGCCACCTGGCGCGCATGCAGCGCAAAAAAGCCGTGATCGACGAGCGCATCGCCAATTCCCCGAACGAGTGTGGCCTGCTGCTGGTGCTGACCGGCAACGGCAAGGGCAAGAGCAGTTCGGCTTTCGGCATGCTCGCCCGCGCCATGGGGCACGGCATGCAATGCGGCGTGGTGCAGTTCATCAAGGGCTGCAATAGCACGGGCGAAGAGTTGTTCTTCCGGCGCTTTCCCGAGCAGGTGCGATTTCACGTGATGGGTGAAGGCTTTACCTGGGAAACCCAGGACCGCCAGCGCGACATCGCCGCCGCTGAAGCCGCCTGGGTGGTGTCGCAGCAATTGCTGCGCGATCCGTCCATCGGCCTGGTGGTGCTCGATGAGCTGAACATCGCCCTCAAGCACGGCTACCTCGATCTCGATCAGGTGCTCAGCGACTTGCAGGCCCGACCGCCGATGCAACACGTGGTGGTCACCGGTCGTGCCGCCAAGCCGGAAATGATCGAGATGGCCGACACCGTCACCGAAATGGGCGTGATCAAACACGCCTTTCAAGCCGGGATCAAAGCGCAGAAAGGCGTCGAATTGTGAGTCAGCCTCGACACTGTCCGGCGGTACTGATTGCCGCGCCGGCTTCCGGTCAGGGCAAGACCACCGTCACCGCGGCGCTGGCCCGATTGCATCGCAATCAGGGGCGCAAGGTCCGTGTGTTCAAGTGCGGCCCCGACTTTCTCGATCCGATGATCCTCGAACGCGCCAGCGGTGCGCCGGTGTATCAACTGGACATGTGGATGGTCGGCGAACAGGAGAGTCGCCGGTTGCTGTGGGAAGCCGCTGCTGAAGCGGATCTGATCTTGATCGAAGGCGTCATGGGACTGTTCGACGGTACGCCGTCGAGCGCCGATCTGGCGCGGCATTTCGGTGTGCCGGTGCTGGGTGTGATCGATGGCACCGCCATGGCCCAGACCTTCGGCGCGCTGGCCCTGGGGCTGGCGCGTTATCAGCCGGATTTGCCGTTCGCCGGCGTGCTGGCCAATCGTGTCGGCACGCTGCGTCACGCGCAACTGCTCGAAGGCAGCCTGACTGAAGGCTTGCGCTGGTACGGCGCGCTGTCCCGGGAAACCGGGATCGAATTGCCGAGCCGGCACCTGGGGCTGGTGCAGGCCAGTGAGTTGAACGATCTCGACCTGCGCCTCGATGCGGCCGCCGATGCCCTGGCCAGCAGTTGCGAGGTCGCACTGCCGCCGGCAGTCGAGTTCGCTGCCCCTGATGTCATCGCAGTCGAACCGCTGCTGGCCGGTGTGCGAATTGCCGTCGCCCGCGATGAAGCCTTTGCGTTCACCTACGGCGCGAGCCTGGATCTGCTGCGGGCGATGGGCGCCGAGTTGTCGTTCTTCTCACCGATCCGCGACCCAGCGTTGCCGGAGGCGGACAGCCTGTATCTGCCGGGTGGTTACCCGGAGCTGCACCATGTTGCGCTGGCGCAAAACACCGCGATGCTCGAAGCGATCCGCGCCCACCACCGGGCAGGCAAGCCCTTGCTCGCCGAGTGTGGCGGCATGTTGTACCTGCTCGATTCCCTGACCGATGTCGAGGGCACTCGCGCCGAACTGGTTGGCTTGCTGGCTGGTGATGCGGTGATGCAAAAGCGTCTGGCAGCGCTGGCGTTGCAAACGGTGGAATTGCCGGAAGGTTCGCTGCGCGGGCACACCTATCACCATTCGCTGACCAGCACTGAACTGGCGCCGATTGCCCGGGGCTTGAGCCCTAACGGCGGGCGCGGAGCGGAGGCGGTCTACCGTGAGGGGCGGATGACCGCCTCTTATGTGCACTTTTATTTTCCGTCGAACCCCTCGGCGATTGCCGCGCTGTTTGCGCCGGACCTTGAAGCCGCCTTCGCGAGCAAGCCCGCTCCCACAGGGGATTGCGTTCCTTCAGGCAGCTCACCTTCAAATGTGGGAGCGGGCTTGCTCGCGAAAAGGCCATGACGGACAACGCATTTTCCGAAGCCGAACGCGCAGCGGTCTATCGCGCCATTGCCGAGCGCCGCGACATGCGCCACTTCAGCGGCGGCACTGTCGAACCCGAATTGCTCCGGCGCCTGCTCGAGGCCGCACACCAGGCACCCAGTGTCGGACTGATGCAGCCCTGGCGCTTCATCCGCATCACTGATCGCGCCTTGCGCGGGCAAATCCAGGCCCTGGTGGAAGAGGAACGCATCCGCACCGCCGAAGCCCTCGGCGAGCGCAGCGATGAGTTCATGAAGCTCAAGGTCGAAGGCATCAACGATTGCGCCGAGGTACTGGTCGCCGCACTGATGGACGACCGCGAGCAGCATATCTTCGGCCGCCGCACACTGCCGGAAATGGACATGGCTTCGTTGTCCTGCGCGATCCAGAACCTGTGGCTGGCGTCCCGCGCCGAAGGGCTGGGCATGGGCTGGGTGTCGCTGTTCGAGCCTCAGGCACTGGCGGACCTGTTGAGGTTGCCGCCGGGAGCCAAGCCGCTCGCCGTGCTGTGCCTCGGACCCGTCAAAGAGTTCTACCCGGCGCCGATGCTGGTGCTCGAAGGCTGGGCACAGGCGCGTCCGCTACATGAATTGCTGTACGAAAATTATTGGGGAGTGAGTCAATGAGTGTGGCGTTGTTGAGTGTCGCCGCGGTTGCGCTGGATGCGCTGCTGGGTGAACCCAAACGCTGGCATCCGCTGGTGGCGTTCGGCCGTTTTGCCGAGCGCATCGAGCAACGTTTCAACGGCGGCGGTCGCGGCTGGCGCAGCCATGGCGTCACCGCGTGGGTGATCGCCGTGTTGCCGCTGACGCTGTTGGCCACGGCATTCTCCTGGGCGCCTTATGTCGGCTGGATCGTCGAGATTCTTGCGCTTTATTGCGCCCTCGGCATGCGCAGCCTCGGTGAGCACGTCACGCCTGTGGCCAAGGCCCTGCGCAGTAATGACCTGGAAGCTGCGCGCACGAGGGTGAGCTATCTGGTCAGTCGCCAGACCAGCGAACTGGATGAAACCGAGGTCGCCCGTGCCGCTACCGAGTCGGTGCTGGAAAACGGCAGCGATGCAGTATTCGCGGCGTTGTTCTGGTTTGCCGTGGCGGGTGCGCCGGGCGTGGTGCTCTACCGCCTTAGCAATACGCTGGATGCGATGTGGGGTTATCGCAATGAACGCTTCGAACGCTTCGGCTGGGCGGCGGCGAAGGTCGACGACGTGCTCAATTACATTCCTGCACGCCTGGTGGCACTGACTTACGCGCTGCTGGGTAAAACCCGGCTGGCGTTGAAATGCTGGCGCACCCAGGGCTCGACCTGGGACAGCCCGAACGCCGGCCCGGTGATGGCGGCAGGGGCGGGGGCGCTTGGCGTCGAGTTGGGTGGGGCGGCGATTTATCACGGCGAACTGCATCAGCGTCCGCAGTTGGGCGAAGGTGTGCCGGCGGATGCCGACTCCATTGACCGAGGCTGGCAATTGGTCCAGCGCGGGGTATGGTTATGGCTGCTGATTCTCTGCCTGGGGGCCGAATTTTATGCTTGAGCACGGTGGGCGACTGCGCAAGGCGGCGCTCGAATACGGCATAGATGAAGCCGACTGGCTGGACCTGTCCACGGGGCTTGCACCCTGGCCGTTCTCGGTGCCGGATATTCCGCTGCGAGCCTGGGCCCGTTTGCCGGAGGCGGACGACGGCCTTGAGCTGGCCGCCTGTGATTACTACGGCACCCTGCAGGCATTGCCGGTGGCCGGCTCGCAAATGGCGATTCAACTGCTACCGCGATTGCGTCGGGCGGGCAAGGTCGGCGTGCTGTCACCCTGTTACGCCGAACACGCCGAAGCGTGGCGTCGCAACGGCTACATCGTGCGTGAAGTGCTGGAGCAGGAAGTCGACTTCTTTATCGACAGTTTCGACGTGCTGGTGGTGGTCAATCCGAATAACCCCACGGGCCTGAGCCTCACCCCCAGTCGCCTGCTCGACTGGCACACGCGACTGGCCCAGCGCGGTGGCTGGCTGGTGGTGGACGAAGCGTTCATGGATAACACGCCGCAACTGAGCCTGGCGCCGTTTGCCCATCAAGTCGGATTGATCGTCTTGCGCTCGTTCGGCAAGTTTTTCGGTCTGGCCGGTGTGCGCCTGGGGTTTGTGCTGGCCGAGCGCAAGTTGCTCAAGTTGCTGGCTGAACAAGTGGGTCCCTGGGCCGTGAGCGGGGCAACCCGGGTAGTGGGCCAGGCCTGCCTGCGCGATACCGAGGCGCAAACGGCGCAACGGGTGCGCACCGAGGAGGCCAGCGAGCGCCTTGAGTCGTTGCTGGCGCAACACGGCTTCGAGCCCCAGGGCGGTTGTGCGCTGTTCCAGTGGCTGATCACCGAGCGCGCCGAAGAACTGCATGAGTTCATGGCCCGGCGCGGCATTCTCCTGCGGTTGTTCACGCACAACAGCAGCCTGCGATTCGGCTTGCCCGGTGACGAAATCGCCTGGGTGCGACTGGCGCAGGCATTCGAAGAATTCCCGAAGGAAAACCAATGACCACGCTGATGGTGCAGGGCACCACATCGGATGCCGGCAAAAGCACGCTGGTGACTGCGCTGTGCCGTTGGGTCACGCGTCAGGGTGTAAGGGTGGTGCCGTTCAAACCGCAGAACATGGCCCTCAACAGTGCGGTGACCGCCGACGGTGGCGAGATTGGCCGCGCCCAGGCGGTCCAGGCCCAGGCCGCGAACCTTGAACCGCACACTGACATGAACCCGGTGTTGCTCAAGCCCAACAGTGACACCGGTGCCCAGGTGATCATCCATGGCCGCGCCGTCACGACCATGAACGCCGTCGCCTATCACGACTACAAAACCATCGCCATGCAAGCGGTGCTGGCCTCCCACGAGCGCTTGAGCGCGGCCTATCCGCTGGTGATGGTCGAGGGCGCAGGCTCGCCGGCGGAAATCAATCTGCGGGCCGGGGACATCGCCAACATGGGCTTCGCCGAAGCGGTGGATTGCCCGGTGCTGCTGATTGCCGATATCAATCGCGGCGGGGTTTTCGCCCATCTGGTCGGTACCCTCGAACTACTGTCGCCGAGCGAACAGGCGCGGGTCAAAGGGTTCGTCATCAATCGTTTTCGTGGCGACATCGCGTTGCTGCAACCCGGTCTCGACTGGCTCGAAGAGCGCACCGGCAAACCGGTGATCGGTGTGCTGCCGTACGTGATGGACCTGCACCTGGAGGCCGAGGACGGCATCGATCAACGCCAGACCGACAAAGCCGAACAGGTGCTGAAGGTGGTGGTGCCGGTGCTGCCGCGCATCAGCAATCACACCGATTTCGATCCGCTGCGCCTGCATCCGCAAGTGGACCTGCAATTCATCGGCCCCGGCCAGGCGATTCCGCCCACCGACCTGATCATTCTTCCCGGCTCGAAAAGTGTGCGCAGCGACCTCGCGTACCTGCGGGCCAACGGCTGGGACACCGCCATCGCCCGGCACCTGCGTTACGGCGGGAAACTGCTGGGGATCTGTGGCGGCCTGCAGATGCTCGGTGAGCAGGTGCATGATCCGCTGGGTCTTGAAGGTGCGCCGGGTTCCAGTGCCGGTTTGGGGCTGCTGGCGTTCCAGACCCGGCTCGAACAAGAGAAGCAGTTGCGCAATGTGCGTGGTCGCCTGGCGCTGGAAGATGCGCCGGTGGCGGGTTATGAAATTCATGCCGGCGTGACCACCGGGCCGGCGCTGGAAAACGCCGCCGTGCAACTGGATGACGGCCGCTGTGATGGTGCGCAAAGTGCTGACGGGCAGATTTTCGGCACCTACCTGCACGGGCTGTTCGAATCGCCGGCGGCGTGCAGTGCGCTGCTGCGCTGGGCGGGTTTGCAGGAGGTGCAGGACGTGGATTATCACGGGCTGCGCGAGCGCGATATCGAGCGGCTGGCGGATCTGGTGGAGAAGCATCTGGATACCGGGCTTTTGCGGCATCTCTGCGGGATTTGAGGTGTCTGCAATGGCCTCATCGCGGGCAAGTCGGATCGCCGCATCGCCGCTCCCACAGAGATTTGGGTTGACCATGAAATTTGAGTACACCTCGTAACACTGTGGGAGCGGGCTTGCCCGCGAAGAGGGCAGTCGCCTCACCGAAAATTCTAGGGAAACAACCATGCTCCAACTGATCCTCGGCGGCGCCCGCTCCGGCAAGAGTCGCCTGGCTGAAAAGCTCGCCATCGACAGCGCCCTGGCCGTGACCTACATCGCCACCAGCCAGCCACTGGACGGAGAAATGAGCGAGCGGGTGGCCCATCACCGCGCCCGTCGTCCTGCCGAATGGGCGTTGATCGAAGAACCGCTGGAACTGGCCCGGGTGCTGTGCGAATCCGCCCGTGCCGACCGCTGCCTGCTGGTGGATTGCCTGACCCTGTGGCTCACCAATCTGCTGATGCTCGACGATGCCGAGCGCTTGCAAGCCGAGCGTGATGCCTTGCTGGACTGCCTGGCGTCGCTGCCGGGTGAAATCATTTTTGTCAGCAACGAGACCGGAATGGGTGTCGTGCCGCTGGGCGAATTGACTCGCCGCTATGTCGATGAAGCCGGTTGGCTGCATCAAGCTCTGGCTGAGCGTTGTCAGCGTGTCGTCCTGACCGTCGCCGGCCTGCCCCTGACTCTGAAAGGAACTGCGTTATGACTCAATCCTGGTGGCTGAACCCGTGTAAGCCGGTCGATACCCAAGTGGTGGAACAGGCTCAGGCGCGGCAACAGCAACTGACCAAACCGGCTGGCTCCCTTGGCCAGCTGGAAGCGGTGGCGGTGCAACTGGCGGGCTTGCAGGGGCGGGTCAAGCCAAGCTTGGAACAGGTGTGGATCGCGATTTTTGCCGGTGACCACGGCGTCGTCGCCGAGGGTGTGTCGGCGTTTCCCCAGGAAGTGACCGGGCAGATGCTGCTCAACTTCGTCAGCGGTGGTGCGGCGATCAGCGTATTGGCGCGGCAACTGGGCGCTTCCCTTGAGGTGGTTGACCTTGGCACGGTAACGCCGTCGCTGAACCTGCCGGGTGTACTTCACCTGAATGTCGGCCCGGGCACGGCAAATTTTGTACAGGGACCGGCCATGACCGAAGCCCAGGGGCAACTCGCCCTGCAGGCCGGCCGTGACAGCGTTCAGCGGGCAATTGCCACTGGTGCGCAGTTGTTTATCGGTGGCGAAATGGGCATCGGTAACACCACCGCCGCCAGCGCCCTGGCGTGCGCGCTGCTCGATTGCCCAGTGGTGCATTTGACCGGGCCTGGCACCGGGCTCAATGCCGAAGGTGTCAGCCACAAGGCCCAAGTGATCGAGCGCGCCCTGGCATTGCATGGCGCGCAACGTGGCGATGCCTTGCAGACCCTGTTCAACCTCGGCGGTTTTGAGATCGCCGCGTTGGTCGGTGCCTATCTCGCCTGTGCCCAAGAAGGTGTCGCGGTGCTGGTGGACGGCTTCATTTGCAGTGTCGCGGCGCTGGTCGCAGTACGCTTGAATCCTGAGTGCCGTCAGTGGTTGTTGTTCGGTCATCGTGGCGCCGAGCCGGGGCATCGTTATGTGCTGGAAACCCTGAATGCGCAGCCGTTGCTCGATCTTGGTCTGCGGCTTGGCGAAGGCAGTGGCGCGGCATTGGCAGTGCCGCTGCTGCGCCTGGCGTGCGACCTGCACGGGCAGATGGCGACCTTCGCCGAAGCCGCCGTGGCAGATCGTCCGGCATGACCTTGCGCGTGGATCTGTTGCGTCACGGTGAAACCGAACTCGGTGGCGGCTTGCGTGGCAGCATCGATGATGCGTTGACCGACACGGGCTGGGCGCAGATGCGCGCCGCCGTGGTCGGGCAAGGGCCGTGGGATCGGCTGGTCAGTTCACCCTTGCAGCGTTGTGCACGGTTTGCCGAGGAGCTCGGTGCGCAATTGGGCGTGCCGGTGCAACTGGATAAAGACCTGCAAGAGCTGCATTTCGGCGCCTGGGAAGGGCAGAGCGCGGCAGCGTTGATGGAAACCGACGCGCAGGCCCTGGGTTTGTTCTGGGCCGATCCATATTCGTTCACGCCACCTCAAGGTGAGCCGGTTGCAGACTTTTCGACACGGGTGCTGGCAGCGCTGAAGCGTTTGCACGCGACCTGTGCCGGTGAGCGCATTCTGCTGATCAGCCATGGCGGTGTGATGCGCCTGTTGCTGGCACAAGCGCGCGGGCTGCCACGGGAGCAACTGCTCAACGTTGAGGTCGGGCATGGCGCGCTGTTTTCGCTGACGGTGGAGCCTGCGGGCGTGTTGAAGGAAGTGCTCTGACCATGTTGCCATTCTGGATCGCCCTGCAATTTCTCAGCAGCCTGCCGATTCGCCTGCCTGGTATGCCTGAGCCCAGGGAACTGGGGCGGTCGCTGCTGTTTTATCCGCTGGTGGGATTACTCTTTGGCGCGATTCTGTGGGTGGTCAACTGGCTGTTGCTAGGCACGCCGACCTTGTTGCACGCGGCACTGTTGCTGAGCCTTTGGGTGCTGCTCAGCGGCGGCTTGCATCTCGATGGCCTGGCGGACAGCGCTGATGCCTGGCTTGGTGGTTTTGGCGACCGCGAGCGTACGCTGACGATCATGAAAGACCCGCGCAGCGGGCCGATCGCTGTGGTGACGCTGGTGCTGGTGTTGTTGCTCAAGTTCACCGCGCTGCTGGCGCTGATCGAACAGCCGCATTCACTGGCATTGATCATCGTGCCGTTGATCGGTCGTAGCGCATTGCTCGGCTTGTTCCTGACTACGCCGTATGTGCGTGCCGGTGGCCTGGGCCAGGCATTGGCCGATCATCTCCCGCGTTCGGCGGGCAAGCAGGTGTTGGCGGTCAGTGCGCTGGCTTGTGTGTTGATTGCAGGCGTCAGCGGTGCGCTGGCGGTGGTGTTGGCGGCGCTGGGGTTTGTCTGGCTGCGCCAGGTGATGTTGCGGCGCCTGGGCGGCACGACAGGGGACACGGCGGGCGCGATGCTGGAGTTGCTGGAAGTTGCAGTGCTGGTAGGCTTGGCGCTGGCCTGATCGGGTTGTGTTGAGCGTTCCGGCCTGCTCGCGATAGCGATCTTCGGGGCACAGCCCAATCACTGAACAAGCCCCATGCCACTTGATTTAACCGACTCGCGGGTATATACACGCACCATGCTCGATTCCCAATGTTTATGCATCAACCTGCGTCGCGCCGCCCGTGGCGTCAGCAGGCACTACGACGGCGCTCTCGATGGCTTCGGGATCAACGTTGCGCAGTATTCTTTGCTGTGCAACCTGCAACGTCTGGACCAGCCGAGCATCTCGACCCTGGCCGAGGCCATGGGCCTGGATCGCAGCACCCTGGGGCGCAATTTGCGGGTGCTGGAGGGTGATGGCCTGGTGACGCTGGTCGAAGGCGAGGACATGCGCAACCGCATCGTTCTGCTGACCGAGGCCGGGGCTGAGCGCCTCAAGGCTGCCTTGCCGGCCTGGGAAGCCGCACAGCAACGCTTGATCGATCGCCTTGGCGCCGAGAAGCGCGAAACCTTATTGAAGCTGCTGGACGAACTGGCGTGATGCCGGTTTTTCCGAATATAAGCGGGTATATACCCGCTACCGGAGAACAACAATGACATCGATGTGGCGTACATGCGGCTGGGTTCTGTTGGGGAGTGCGCTGATCCTTGCGTTGTCGCTGGGCGTTCGACATGGCTTCGGGCTGTTTCTGGCGCCGATGAGCGCCGAGTTCGGTTGGGGGCGTGAAGTCTTTGCCTTCGCTATCGCCCTGCAGAACCTGATCTGGGGGCTCGCACAGCCGTTCACCGGTGCCCTGGCCGACCGCTTCGGCGCGGCAAAAGTGGTGCTGATCGGTGGCGTCCTGTACGCGGCCGGGCTGATTTGCATGGGGCTCTCCGACTCGGCAATGACCCTGTCCCTGAGCGCGGGCCTGCTGATCGGCATCGGACTGTCCGGTACGTCGTTCTCGGTGATCCTGGGGGTGGTCGGCCGCGCGGTGCCGCCGGAAAAACGCAGCATGGGCATGGGGATCGCCAGTGCGGCCGGTTCGTTCGGCCAGTTTGCGATGTTGCCCGGCACACTCGGTTTGATCGGATGGCTTGGCTGGTCCGCGGCGTTGCTGGCGCTGGGCTTGCTGGTGGCATTGATCGTGCCGCTGGTGAGCATGCTCAAGGACAAGCCGCTGCCCGTCCTGGGCCACGAACAGACCCTTGGCGAAGCTCTGCGCGAAGCCTGCTCCCATTCCGGATTCTGGCTGCTGGCGTTCGGTTTTTTTGTGTGCGGATTCCAGGTGGTGTTCATCGGTGTGCATCTGCCGGCCTATCTGGTGGATCAACACCTTCCGGCTACAGTCGGCACCACGGTGCTGGCGCTGATCGGCCTGTTCAACATTTTCGGCACCTATACGGCTGGATGGCTCGGCGGGCGCATGTCCAAGCCGCGTTTGCTCACCGGTCTGTACTTGCTGCGGGCGGTGGTCATTGCGTTGTTCCTGTGGGCGCCGGTGACGACCACTACGGCTTACCTGTTCGGCATGGCCATGGGCTTCCTGTGGCTGTCGACGGTGCCGTTGACCAACGGCACGGTGGCGACCTTGTTTGGCGTGCGAAACCTGTCCATGCTCGGTGGGATTGTTTTCCTGTTTCACCAACTCGGCTCGTTCCTGGGCGGCTGGCTGGGTGGCGTGGTGTATGACCGAACCGGGAGTTATGACTTGATCTGGCAGGTGGCAATTCTCTTGAGTCTGTTGGCCGCTGCCCTCAACTGGCCGGTACGTGAGCGGCCGGTAGAGCGTCTGCAATCACAAATGAGTGCGATATGAACAGTCTTTGGCCGCGGATCACGATGCTTGCCGTCAGCGCGATGCTGCTCGCCCTGGTGTGGTGGGGCTGGCATCAGGGCGGGCTGGCGCTTATGCAGTTGGGAATGGGGACTTGCTAGCGCGATAGTGGGGCGTTAACGTCGAACCCTGACGATTTCTCAAGGATGTTCCCCACATGCTGATGCGCTGGCTTGCAGTTCCCGCGTTACTGGTCGCGTTTACCGGGTTGGCTCACGCGGCGGACTGTCCGGAGCTTCTGCAAGGCTCGTTGCCCAGGCTGCATGCCAAGGAATCCATCGATTTGTGCCAGCGCTTCGCCGGTAAACCCTTGGTGGTGATCAATACCGCAAGCTTCTGTGGCTTTGCTCCGCAGTTCAAGGGTCTTGAGGCGCTGAACCAGCGCTTCAAGGGC
Organism: Pseudomonas sp. GL-RE-26; assembly: GCF_019956275.1. Classification (NCBI taxonomy): domain Bacteria; kingdom Pseudomonadati; phylum Pseudomonadota; class Gammaproteobacteria; order Pseudomonadales; family Pseudomonadaceae; genus Pseudomonas; species Pseudomonas sp. GL-RE-26. Next base: position 59,684 of record NZ_JAHBDI010000077.1, on the reverse strand, counting down.
CAAGGGCTGGAGATGATTGGTGTTCCGTCCAATGACTTCAAGCAGGAGTCAAAGGATGGCGCCGAGACTGCCAAGGTCTGCTACGTCAACTACGGCGTGACCTTTACCATGACCGAGCCGCAAAAGGTTCGTGGCGACGATGCGACGCACTTGTTCAAGGTCCTCGCCAGCCAAAGCAGCGCGCCGAAGTGGAATTTCTACAAGTATGTGGTGGACCGCCAGGGCAAGGTGGTCGCCAATTTCTCCAGCCTGACCAAGCCAGATGATCCCGAGTTCATTGCGGCGGTGGAAAAGGCCCTGGCTTCGCCATAACTCGTTTCGACCCCCTGACTTGTAGGAGCGAGCTTGCTCGCAAAAATCTCAAGGCGCCTCGTTCATCCAGTAAGCACACGTCATCGTTCGCGTCCATCGCCAGCAGGCTCGCTCCTACAAATGAAAAGCCCCGCCTCCGTGAGGAGAGCGGGGCTTTTTTGATTCCGGTGGCGAGCGGTTCAGGCTCGCCGGGAATCCTCAGAAGCGGTAGGTCGCACCGACACCGAAACCGTTGGCGCTGTTTTCGTACTTGGCGCTGTAACTGTCTACTAGGTTGGAGTGATCCACCTTGACAGCTTCTTCCTTCAGGTAGGAGTAGGCGACGTCGATGGTCAGATCATCGGTGACGTTGTAGCCGGCGCCAAGGCTGAAGATTGTGCGGTCACCTGTAGGAATACGTGGGGATCGGTCGGTATTGTTGGTAGGCGACTGGTCAAAGCTCAGGCCGGTGCGCAATACCCACTGCTTATTCAGCTGGTAGGAGGTACCGATGGCGTAGGCCCAGGTATCGTGCCAGTTCTGCTCTTCCGTAATGGTGCCGAACAGGGCTGGGGACAATGCACCGCCTTGTGCCGCCGTTACGCCGTCGTTGTTGACGGTGATGTCTTTCAAACGGCTCCAGCGAGTCCAGGTGGAACCTGCATAAAGGGTCCACGCATCCGTCAGCTGTTGTGTCACGGAGAAGTCGACAGATTCAGGTGTTTCGATTTTCAGCGAAGCATCGTATCGATTGCTTTTCAGGAAGGCGGAAGGTGAATTTGCGCCTGCGCTGATATCGGTATGACCTTCAATCTTGTATTTCACTTTCGAGTGATAGGTCAGGCCGACACGAGTGGTGTCTGTTGCTTGTACCAGGACCCCGAAGTTGTAGCCAAGAGCGACATCATCCCCTTTGATTTTGACGTGGGTATCGCCAAAAAGAGGTACATCCGACTCCAGAGTGCCGCCAATGCGGTTGATGGTCGGGCCGAAACCAATCGATACTTTGTCGTTAAATGCGTAGCTGACGGTAGGCTGAAAGGTGACAACCTTGACTTCGCTCTTGCTGCCGAAACCGGCACCCTGGAAGCCATTTTCATAGTCGGTAATCAGACCAAAAGGTGCGTAGACACCGAGGCCGAATGCCCAGTGATCATCAATCGGCTTGACGTAATAGCCCATCGGAACGGCTGTGAATGGCACCATGTCGCCTTTGTTGGTACCCGGGTGGGCGCCTTGGGCGTCTTTGATATCAGACGAGGCATCGATAGCTGCGATCCCGCCAGTGACTTCCTGGCGCTTGATTCGCGACATGCCGGCAGGGTTGCCAAAAACAGTGCTTGCATCATCGGCAGATGAAGAGCGTCCCGCAAAACCAGTCCCCATCCCGCTGATGCTTTGTTCGTTGAGGGCAAAGCCACTTGCGAAAATCTGGGTGGATGCCATGGCAACGGCGAGACTAAGGGTGGTTTTGAGCATTACTTTTTTCATTATTAGAACTCCTGGTGATCACCGGGGCGAAAATTACCAACATTTTCGTCCCGGCGCCATAGGCTGTATGCCTTGATTTAGAGCGGTTTTGTAGGACAATCCGACCAGATTCGCGGCGTGTTGCGCGATCTTTGGATCCAGAGGTGTCAGCAGGCTACCTGATTCAGCGGTGAAACACAGGTCTGCCAGGCGCAAGTGAAATCACGCAGACGTCCCTGGGGCTGAAATGTCTGGCGCCAGATCCTGGCCATACCCAGCAAATCATCAGGGGCGGGGAGGGGGGTATTCTGTTCTTCCACCAGCAGCCAGGCGATGGCGGTGGCGTAACGCAGGTTGACGGTCAATTCGAGGTGCGGGCCACTGAGAAACGCATGTTGGCTGGCCAAGCCGCGGACCAGGCTTGCACGGTCCGGATCAAGGGCCAGGTAATGGTCCCAAAGGGCCTGGTGGCGGGGCTCGGCAATGCGGTACAGGCCGTGCCCACGGCGGTCATGCAGGGCGGAACCAAGGGCGGACTGGCTGGCGGCAATGCCCAGCAGCAGGGATTCGGCAGTAGCGCTATGGCGTCCGAGGTAGATCAAGGTCGGACGAATCACATAACGGCACAGTTCGCTGGCAGCGATACCCATAAAACCCTCGAAACCTGAAATGGACGGCGATACCTGAAAGGGGGCTTGGCAGCAGTGAATCGACTCAGGCTCGCCGCAAGCGGGTCAAGCCGCTTGAGTTGAAGTGTAGTGTCATATTCGCGCTGTAAAGGCCTGTTTTTAAAATATTTCCAGCGACCAGTTATAACCGTTATATCGGATCGTGCTTAGTCGTGATTCGAGGGGAAGGAAATATCGGGCAATAAAAAGCCCCGCTTTTCGGGCAGGGCTTTTGGGTTTTTCAGCCTTTCTGGCGTTTCAGGCAACCAGTGCCTGACGGGTACGCTCGATCACGGCCTGCAGCGGCTCGGCGCTGGAGTATTGATCGGGGTACAGGCGTTCGCTGTGACGAGCGATACCGTGTTCGTTGACCAGGGTGAAGCTGAAGCAGCCTTTGCGAGCGGCCATGATCAGGCAGTTCATTGGTGCAAAAGCGTTGGTTAGGGTGCGAATGGCATCCTGAGTGTGGATTTGAGTAGACATTATTGGGTGTTCCTACAAATGACACGGATAAGAACCGTGCAACGTTAAAACGTTCCAGTAACGTCGATCACCATTGATCGAACGAAGAACCCGACTGGAACAAAGCAGCCAGTTTGAAGCGCTGATAAGTTGGCGCGCTTGGGCTGGCAGGTAGGTACTTAGGAGGGCAGGCAACACATCAAGGGCAAAGGTTCTGGGCCCGGGGTGAAGATCCTGATCAATTTGCAGGTTGGTTCGAGCAGAGTAGACAGGCGGAGCAACACCCTTTGCTTTCGATTCAAAGGTTGTGTTGGCGCAAGATTTACCTGGAAACCATCGAGGTGGTCGATCCCGCTTGTTCGGTGGAGGCTTCCGTTGGGAAGGCTGACCGGGGGGATTTGTTCGACCAGAATTGACTTTCAGCTTGGTACTAACGCCGCGGATACTAACGGATTGAACTGGCCAATGGAAGTGTGTTAGCGAAAAGAATTTCCCGGTAGGTGCCTGATCGGGCTGTTTTGCCTTCGTAGAGGTGCGTACAAAGCTACGCGGCCCGGGATTGATACGCCCTGTTTCGGGACACAAACCGACCACTGGTCATCGAAGTTTGTAGCAACGCAGCCGTCCAGGCACCGGGTTTGCCAAGGCTTATCCCCAGGCACGACAAAAATATGCGCCGAAAAAGGGCGTCGATATAACCATCGCAAAGGCACTTGTGCACATTAGTTGCGCGGTCTGTCACCCTGCTGTCATCTCACGTTCAAGCGTAATGGCTGCCTGTAACCAAAATTTAAGTCAATGAAAAACATCGCTTTTTTTTACTGGTGAAAAAATCGTCAGTTTGACTGCGAGCCCCATTCCACAGGGCTTTGAGCGGGTTCGAAGGCGGTTGTCCACTGAGTTATCCACAGCTTCTGTGGATTGTCCCGAGCGCTTGCTCTAGGACGGGCGTGCCGGGATATTTTCAGCTTTACCTGTAAGAAAAAGAGAGTAAAGTTGCGCGCCTTCTGATCTGCCCCACAGTGCTTTATGAAGTTTCGCTCAGCCTCTGTTTCCTCTTCCTCCACACCGCCCTCTGTTGCCCCTACCAAGCGCTTTTCCATGCGCGTGGCGGAGTGGCTGTTGGACAGTCCGCATCTGGGCGAAAACCGTAACGTCAAACACATCGCCGGACGTCTGCTCAAGCAACCGGCCCGTGAAGGCGTGGTGGCTGCGCAAAGCCGTCTTGGCCAGTTGATGTGCCGCGAATGCGGGAATGCCCGGGACCGCCGGATCGGTCAGGACCTGTTGCGTCAGGCCGCTCGGGCAGGCGATCACCGCGCTCAACAGGAACTGGGGCTGATCGAAGACTGAGCTGTCCAAGACCGGACCTCTTGGTTAACCTTCAGGCTTTATCCGAATGGCAGGAATGGCTATGGCAATGGACTTGACCAGCATATTGCTGGGTCTGGCAGGGGCAGCGTTGCCGTTGCTGGTATTGGCCTGGCAACTGCAGCGTCGGGCCAGCACCACGCAAGCCGATGTCGCGCTGCTGCAAGAACGTCTGGCCATGGCGCAACTGGCGCAGGACGGCTTGAATGCCCAGCTCGAATCCAGCCGCGATGAAGCGGCTGACCTGACCCAGGCCAACGCCGCCAAACAGGCTGACCTGGCTGCGCTGCGTCGTGAAGTCGAATTGCTGCAGATCGAGCGCGACGACGCCCGGGATGCGGCCCATGCGTGGAATATCGAACGCGCCGGCAAAGAAGCCGAATTGCGCCGTCTGGATGCCCAGGCAGCGTCGCTCAACGCCGAATTGCGCGAGCAACAGGACAGCCATCAGCAGCGCCTCAACGACCTGCAAGGTTCGCGGGACGAGTTGCGCGCGCAGTTTGCCGAGCTGGCGGGGAAAATTTTCGATGAGCGCGAGCAGCGCTTTGCCGAAACCAGCCAGCAGCGTCTGGGGCAGTTGCTCGATCCACTCAAGGAACGCATCCAGTCCTTCGAAAAACGAGTCGAGGAAAGCTATCAGAACGAGGCCCGTGAGCGTTTCTCCTTGGCCAAGGAGCTGGAGCGCCTTCAACAGCTGAATTTGCGCCTGAGCGATGAAGCCACCAACTTGACCCGCGCCTTGAAAGGGCAGAAGACCCAGGGCAATTGGGGCGAACTGATCCTTGAGCGCGTGCTTGAGCATGCAGGGCTGGAGAAGGGCCGCGAGTACCAGACTCAGGTCAATCTCAAGGGACCGGACGGCGAGCGCTTCCAGCCGGACGTGATCATTTATCTGCCGGGCGACAAGCAGGTGGTGGTCGATTCCAAGGTCAGCCTGACGGCCTATCAGCAATACGTCGCGGCCGAAGACGAGGCCATCGGCCAGATCGCCATCAAGCAGCACGTGCTGTCGTTGCGCAATCACGTCAAAGGCTTGGCCGGCAAGGATTACAAGCGCCTCGATGGCTTGCACAGCCTGGATTTCGTGTTGCTCTTCGTGCCGATCGAGGCGGCGTTTTCTGCCGCGTTGCAGGCTGAGCCGACGCTGTTCCAAGAGGCGTTCGATCGCAACATCGTGATCGTCAGCCCCACCACATTGTTGGCGACCCTGCGTGTCATCGACAGCCTGTGGAAGCAGGAGCGCCAGAGCCAGAATGCCCGGGAAATCGCCGAGCGGGCCGGGTGGCTGTACGACAAGTTCGTGCTGTTCATTCAGGATCTGGACGAAGTCGGCAATCGCCTGCAGCAACTGGACAAGGCCTACAGTTCGGCACGCAACAAGCTGACAGAGGGGCGCGGCAACCTGGTCAGTCGCAGTGAACAACTCAAGCTGCTGGGCGCGCGGGCGAGCAAGAGCCTGCCGGCGGACTTGCTGGAGCGGGCGATGACTGATGTGGATGGGTTGGTCGAGTTGCCGGAATAGCCCCGGTCGACTGCTTATTACTGTGGCGAGGGGGCAAGCGTTAGCTGCCGCGCTACAACGGTATGTACCGGCTCAACAACGCCCGCAACGCCGCCGGTTTCACCGGTTTGGCCAGGTAATCCAGCCCCGCGGCATGCACCAGGTCGACCGTCTCTGGCCGGCCATCGGCGCTGATCACCACCCCCGGAACCGGCTCGCCCATTTGCGTGCGCAACCACGCCATCAAATCGGTTCCGGTCTCGCCGTGATCGAGGTGGTAATCCACCAGCGCCAATTGCGGGCGCATGCCTTCGCCGAGCAACGCGGCGCATTCCTCGCGATTGCGCGCGGTCCAGACCTGGCAACCCCAGCGGCTGAGCAGGCTGTTCATGCCGATCAGGATGCTGTCTTCATTGTCGATACACAGAACCTGCGCGCCATTGAGCAATTTGCCATTGAGTTCGGCGACCTTGACCGGTGCTGCGGTTTGCGCCCGGGCCAGCGGCACGCTGACGCTGAACACGCTACCGCGTCCCGGCCAGGAGCGTACGCGCAAGGTATGACCGAGCACGCGACATAGCCCGTCGGCAATCGCCAGCCCCAGGCCGAGGCCTTTTTCGGCCCGTGTCTGGTGGCTGTCGAGGCGCTTGAACTCTTCGAAAATCACCTGCAGTTTATCTTCCGGAATACCTGGCCCACGGTCCCAGACTTCCAGGCACAGTTGGTCCTGGTGTCGGCGAACCCCCAGCAGCACCGGCCCTTTGCCGTAGCGGAAAGCGTTGGTCAGGAAGTTCTGCAGGATCCGCCGCAACAGTTTGATGTCGCTGTCGACCCGCAACGTGCTTGCGCGAACCCGGAACTCCAGTTTTTGTTCTCGCGCCAACACCTTGAACTCTGTACCGAGGGTGTCGAACAGTTCGTTGAGGGCGAATGGCTGGCGATTAGGGTTGATCTTGCCGTTTTCCAGGCGGGAAATGTCCAGCAGGTCGCTGATCAAGTCCTCGGCCGAGCGCAGCGAGCTGTCCAGGTGCCCGACCAGTTTCTGCGCTTCGCCGGACAACCCATCGTCTTGATGGGAGAGGGCGGCGGAGAACAGCCGTGCCGCATTCAACGGTTGCATCAAGTCATGGCTGACGGCTGCGAGGAAACGGGTCTTCGACTGGTTGGCCGCCTCGGCGGTGCCCTTGGCTTCGGTCAGGGCAACGTTGAGCTGCGACAATTCGTGGGTCCGTTCGGTGACCCGTCGCTCCAGGCCTTCGTTGGCTTCGGTCAGCGCCTGCTCTGCTTCGCGGAACGCGGTGATGTCGGTGAAACTCATGACGAAGCCGCCGCCCGGCATCGGGTTGCCGATCAGCTCGATCACCCGACCATTGGGGAACAGGCGCTCGGAGGTATGCGCGCGGCCCTGACGCATCCAGTGCAGGCGACGCGCGACGTGCACTTCGGCTTCGCCGGGGCCACACAGTCCGCGCTCGGCATTGTGGCGAATAATGTCGGCGATGGGCCGGCCGACGCTGATCAGGCCGTCCGGGTAGTTGAACAGCTCCAGGTATCGGCGGTTCCAGGCCACCAGCTTCAGCGACTGGTCGACGACGCTGATGCCCTGGGTGATGTTCTCGATGGCGCCTTGCAGCAAGGCACGGTTGAATTGCAGTACCTCCGAGGCTTCGTCGGCGATGCGCACGACGTCCTCCAGTTGCATCTCCCGGCCTTCAATGGCGGCCTTTACCACCGCGCGGGTCGAGGAAGCACCGAGCACGCCGGCCAGCAAGCGTTCGGTATGGGCGATCCATTCACTGTCGGCGTTCTGGTTCGGGTTGAAGCCCTTGCCCTGGCGATAGGCAAAGCGGATAAAGCTTTGACGGGCACGTTCTTCGCCGACGAAGCGTGCCGCCAGTTGCAGCAGGTCGTCGATCTGCACTGAAAGCATCGAGCGTGCGCTGGGGCGAGCGCTGATTTCCTGGCCGATGAAGCGGCCCGCCTGCCAGTGCTCGGAAACCCGGGTGCGCGACAGCACCGAGACCCAGGCGAACAGCGTGAAGTTGCCTGCCAGCGACAGCACCACGCCCTGGGTCAGCGGGGTGATCGGCAGGTTCAGTGGATTGCTGTGCAGCCAGGCCAGCCCCGGGAACGTGCTCAAGGACACACCGAGGCTAAGGGCGGCAATCGGCAGGATCAAGGTGTAGAACCACAGGAAGGTGCCTGCGGCGAGGCCAGCGAAAACACCGCGGCGGTTGGCCTGTTTCCAGTACAGCGCACCGAGCATGGCGGGGGCCAACTGGGTTACGGCGGCGAAGGCGATCTGGCCAATGGTCGCCAGGCTGGCGGTCGAGCCCAGCAGGCGATAACTGACGTAGGCCAGCAGCAGAATGACCACGATACTGACGCGGCGCACCGACAGCATCCACTGGCGGAACACTTCGAACGGGCGCTCGGCGTTGTTGCGACGCAGCAGCCAGGGCAGCAGCATATCGTTGGACACCATGGTCGACAGCGCCACGCTGGCCACGATCACCATGCCGGTGGCCGCCGATGCGCCACCGATAAATGCCAGCAGGGCCAACGCCGGATGCGCCTGGGCCAGGGGCAGGCTGATGACGAACGAGTCCGGCAACACCGAGCTGGGCAGCATCATCTGGCCGGCCAGGGCGATCGGCACGACAAACAAAGCGGCGAGGGCGAGGTAGGCCGGGAATACCCACTTGGCCAGGCGCAGATCCTGAGGGTCGATGTTCTCGACAACGGTCACGTGGAACTGCCGTGGCAGGCAAATGATCGCCATCATCGCCACACCGGTCTGCACCACCATCGACGGCCAGTTGATGGTTTCCTTCCAGTACTGTTCGAGTCGCGGCGCCAACATGGCCTGGTCAAAGAGGTCGTCGAAACCGTCGTACAGGCCGTAGGTCACGAAGGCGCCGACGGCGAGAAACGCGAACAGCTTCACCAATGATTCGAAGGCGATGGCCAGCACCATGCCGCGGTGGTGCTCCGTGGCGTCGAGGTTGCGGGTACCGAAGACTATGGTGAACAACGCCAGTACCAGCGACACGATCAGCGCGGTGTCCTGGGCACGGGTGCCCATGGCGTCGGCGCCGGCACCGATCAGCAGGTTCACACCGAGCACGATGCCTTTGAGCTGCAGCGCAATGTATGGCAACACACCAACCAGGCAAATCAGCGCCACTACCACCGCCAGCGACTGGGATTTGCCATAGCGCGCGGCGATGAAGTCGGCGATCGAGGTGATGTTTTCCTGTTTGCTGATCATCACCATTTTTTGCAGGACCCACGGCGCGCCGACCAGCAACAGGATCGGCCCGAGGTAGATCGGCAGGAACGACCAGAGCTGTTCGGCGGCCTGGCCCACCGCGCCGAAAAAGGTCCAGCTGGTGCAATAGACCGCCAGCGACAGGCTGTACACCCAGGCCCGCACACGCGGCGGCAAGGGCGCGCTGCGACGGTCGCCATAGAAGGCGATGGCGAACATGATGGCCATATAGGCCAGGGCGACGACGGCAATCAGCCCGGTGGACAGCGACATGGGGACTCCAGACAAAAGGCTCCCGGGCCTCCCGCCCGGACAAACAGTCTCGCACGACCGCCAGCGTTAGTCAGTGTCGACCAAGGTCGTGGCGTGGTGGGGTGTCGCAGGAGGATTTGCAGTGCCTGAACCGGCCCCATCGCGAGCAAGCTCGCTCCCACATTTGCCCTTTGTTCGCCGTCCCCTGTGGGAGCGAGCTTGGTCCGGGCGGCGTTCCGACGATGGGGGCCTCACTGACTGAATGCGAGCTCGATCAACCGGTGCAATTCCTCAACCTCCAGCGGCGCCTCGGAAAACAGGATGCGAAACACCGTTGGCGCGGCGATCAGATTGATCAGGTGATCGACACCGGGCTTGGGCTCATTTGGATAGCGATCCAGAATCGTCTGAAGTTGCCCGCCAATAATGGTCGCGCAATAACTCGGCTTCAGCGCCGCCTGCACGTCGCACAGCATGTTGCGGCCGGGCTCGGAGCTCATCTCGTCCAGGTACTGCTCGGCCCACGCCCGCACGTCACCGTGAAGGCTGCCGGTATTGGCCGGCTCGTTGTCGGGCTGCATGCGGGCGAGGGCGACGTCGGCCAGCAGCGCCGACACATCGCCCCAGCGTCGATAGATGGTGGACGGGGTGACACCCGCGCGCGCCGCAATTTGCGGCACCGTCACGCTGGCGCGGTCCTGTTCCTCGAGGAGTTGGCGCACGGCCGAATGAATCGACTCTTGTACCCGGGCGCTACGGCCACCGGGGCGTAATGTGGGAGCTGTCATCTTGTGTTTCCTGTATTGCACCGGGTCTTGCGGCTGGCACCCGGTCCTGAAAGTCATGTTTCGGACCTTAACACAAAGAATTTGCTTTAAGAGGGATCCAGTAGCACACTCCGCAAAAGCGAAAAGTTAGCTTTTGCGGAGTGTGCCCATGTCCAGTTCTCATTCAAACCGAGCCAGCCTGTGGTTTCTGGCCGTTACCTTGCTCAGTTTCCTGGCGGCCTCCACTGCGCCGACGCCGCTGTATCACCTGTATCAGGAACAGATGCAGTTTTCGGCAGCGACCCTGACCCTGATTTTCGGCGTGTACGCCCTCAGCCTGTTGGCGGCGTTGCTGACGGTCGGCTCGCTGTCGGATTACCTGGGGCGCAAACCGGTGATCTTTACGGCGGTGCTGCTGAACATCCTGGCGATGTTGCTGTTTATCTACGCCGACAGCGTTGCGTGGCTGATCAGTGCCCGGGTCCTGCAAGGGTTTGCCACCGGCATGGCAACCGCCGTGTTGAGTGCAACCTTGCTGGACACCGATCGCCAGCAAGGCCCACTGGTCAATAGCGTCGCGCCCTTGCTCGGCATGGCCCTGGGTGGAATGGGCTGCGGTTTGCTGGCCGAGTTTGCCCCGGCGCCGTTGCACCTGACCTATTGGCTGTTACTTGTTCTGTTCGCGATGCAGGCCGTATTTGTCTGGCGTTTGCCGGAGAGCGTCACGCGCCAGTCCGGAGCTTGGGCATCATTGCGACCCACCCTGCATGTGCCTGTCCAGGCGCGCGCAACGTTGTGGCGGGTGTTGCCGCTCAACACGGCGACCTGGGCGCTGGGCGGATTCTACGCGTCGCTGGCACCTTCACTGGTGCGTACGGCGACCGGTTCAACCTCGAACCTGATTGGCGGGGCGACCGTCGCCGCATTGACGGTGACCGGCGCCCTGATGATTTACACCCTGCGCAATCAGGCGGCGACCAAGGCGCTGCAACTGGGCGCCAGTTCGTTGCCGGCGGGAGTTGTCCTGATTCTACTGGGTGTGCACAGCGCCAGCTTGCCGCTGTTTTTCCTCGGCACGCTGGTCGCCGGTTGTGGCTTCGGCGCCGGTTTCCTCGGGGCGGTACGCAGTCTGGTGCCGCTGGCCTTGCCCCATGAGCGCGCCGGGTTGATGTCGGCGTATTACGCGCTGAGTTATCTGGCGTTCTGCCTGCCGGCGCTGCTGGCCGGCAACCTGGCGCGGACCTTTGGTCTGGTGGCAACGACCGATGGTTATTGTGCGGTGCTGATGGTGCTGGCCCTCAGTGCAATGGCGGGTTTACTGCGATCACGTTCGGTCAGGGCCTGCGAGGCCAACCGGTAAAATTGAGTTAGCCTTGGCCCCTCTCAGCTCACTCGAAGGATCGGACCATGAAAATCATCCGCAGCAAATCGTTCACTGGCGAGCGTGCCTGGGCCGCGCTGGACATCGCCAGCATGAACGGCATCACCACGCGGCTGCACTGGACCGATCAGCCCTACAAGTGGCACGTCAACGATGGCGAGGAAGTGTTCGTGGTGCTCGATGGCCAGGTGCAGATGCGTTATCGCGAAGATGGGGTGGAGCGGGAAGCTTTGCTGGAGGTCGGTGACATTTTTTATGCCTCGGTTGGCACTGAGCATGTGGCGCATCCGGTAGGGCCGGCTCGGATATTGGTGGTCGAATCGGAAGGAAGTGTCTGATCGCATATAGGCAATATCGATAAGATATAGAGATATTACCCGTTATATAGATATTCTATTCAGATCTAACATGGGCTCTACCTCACGAGAGGACAGGAGTTCGCCATGACATGCGCCAATAGCATCAAGCCCGGAATCAAACCTTTCAGTCACTTGCAACATCCCCGCGAGGTGATCCGCCAGTTCACCCCCAACTGGTTCGCGGCCACCATGGGCACCGGCGTGCTGGCGTTGGCACTGGCGCAATTGCCGGTCGCCATGCCTGCCTTGCACGCCTTTGCCGAAGCCCTCTGGCTGTTCAATATCGCTCTGTTCCTGCTGTTTACGGCGGTATACACGGCGCGTTGGGTACTGTTTTTCGACGAAGCGCGGCGGATTTTCGGCCACTCCACGGTTTCGATGTTTTTCGGCACCATCCCCATGGGCCTGGCGACCATCATCAATGGCTTCCTGGTGTTTGGCCTGCCGCGCTGGGGCGAAGGTGTGATTCACGTCGCCGAGGTGCTGTGGTGGCTGGATGTGGCCATGTCGCTGGCCTGCGGCGTGCTGATTCCCTACATGATGTTCACCCGTCAGGAGCACAGCATCGACCAGATGACAGCGGTCTGGCTGTTGCCGGTGGTCGCGGCAGAAGTGGCGGCCGCCAGCGGGGGGCTGTTGGCGCCGCACTTGGCCGACGCTCATTCGCAACTGGTGGTGCTGGTGACCAGCTACGTGCTCTGGGCGTTTTCCCTGCCGGTGGCCTTCAGCATCCTGACCATTCTGTTGCTGCGCATGGCTCTGCATAAGTTGCCTCACGAAAACATGGCCGCCTCGAGCTGGCTGGCCCTTGGCCCGATCGGCACCGGTGCGCTGGGCATGCTGGTACTGGGCGGCGACGCACCGCTGATTTTCGCGGCCAACGGTATGCCGGGAGTCGGAGAGATTGCTGCAGGACTGGGTCTGGTAGCCGGCATCACCCTGTGGGGTTTCGGCTTGTGGTGGATGCTGATGGCGTTGCTGATCACTGCGCGCTACCTGCGTGCCGGCATTCCCTTCAATCTCGGCTGGTGGGGCTTCACTTTCCCGCTGGGCGTCTATTCTCTGGCGACGTTGAAGCTGGCCAGTACCTTGAACCTGACGTTCTTCAGTGTGTTTGGCTGCGTGCTGGTGGCGTTGCTGGCGGTGATGTGGCTGATCGTCGGCAAGCGCACGGTGCTGGGCGCCTGGCGCGGTGAGCTGTTTGTCTCGCCGTGCATTGCCGGATTGAAGAAATAACCGGCAAAGATTAGGTAAGGTGTGGCCTGGATCGACTTTTGATAATCCAATAAGAATCCAGGCCACTTGCTACCTAACATCAGGGACACATGGAAGATGAGTCACCCCTCACAGTTCACCTTGCTGCGCACCCGGCGCTTCCTGCCGTTCTTCATCACCCAGTCCCTCGGGGCGTTCAACGACAACGTGTTCAAGCAGTCGTTGATCCTCGCCATTTTGTACAAGCTGACCATCGAAGGTGACCGCTCGATCTGGGTCAACCTGTGTGCGCTGCTGTTTATCCTGCCGTTTTTCCTGTTCTCGGCGCTGGCCGGGCAATTCGGGGAAAAGTTCGCCAAGGACGCGTTGATCCGCCTGATCAAGCTTGGGGAAATCGCCATCATGGCGGTCGGCGCCGTCGGCTTCATGTTCGATCACCTGTCGTTGATGCTGGTGGCGCTGTTCGCCATGGGCACCCACTCGGCGCTGTTCGGGCCGGTGAAATACTCGATCCTGCCACAAGCCCTGCATGAAGATGAGCTGGTAGGCGGCAACGGCCTGGTGGAAATGGGCACCTTCCTGGCGATCCTTGCCGGCACCATTGGCGCCGGGGTCATGATGTCTTCGGCGCATTACGCGCCGGTGGTGTCCATGGCGATCATCGGCACTGCCGTGCTCGGCTACCTGGCCAGTCGCAGCATTCCCCGTGCGGCGGCCGCCACGCCGCAAATGCGCCTGAACTGGAACATCTTCAGCCAGTCCTGGGCCACGTTGAAACTGGGCCTGGGGCAAACGCCGGCAGTGTCACGCTCGATTGTCGGTAACTCGTGGTTCTGGTTTGTCGGGGCGATTTACCTGACGCAGATCCCGGCCTATGCCAAGGAATGGATGCACGGCGACGAAACCGTGGTGACGCTGATTCTGACGGTGTTCTCGGTCGGTATCGCATTGGGTTCGCTGCTGTGCGAGAAGCTCTCGGGGCGCAAAGTAGAGATTGGCCTGGTGCCGTTCGGATCGTTCGGCCTGACCGTTTTCGGTCTGCTGCTGTGGTGGCATTCTGGTGGAATCCCGGACAGCGCCACCGGCCATGGCTGGATCGAGATCCTCGGTTTTGGCCACGCCTGGCTGGTGTTGTTCGATATCCTCGGCCTGGGCGTCTTCGGCGGTTTCTACATCGTGCCGCTGTACGCGCTGATCCAGTCTCGTACCGCGGAGAACGAACGGGCGCGGGTGATTGCCGCCAACAACATCCTCAATGCGTTGTTCATGGTGGTGTCGGCGATTGTCTCGATCGTCTTGCTGAGTGTGGCCAAGCTGTCGATCCCGCAGCTGTTCCTGGTGGTGTCGTTGCTGAACATCGGCGTCAACGCCTACATCTTCAAGATCGTCCCCGAGTTCACCATGCGTTTCATGATCTGGCTGCTCAGCCACTCCATGTACCGCGTCGAGCATCGCAATCTGGATTTGATCCCCGATGAAGGCGCGGCGTTGCTGGTGTGCAATCACGTGTCATTCGTCGACGCCTTGCTGATTGGCGGCGCGGTACGTCGGCCGATTCGCTTTGTCATGTACTACAAAATCTACAACCTGCCGGTGCTGAACTTCATCTTCCGTACCGCGGGGACGATTCCGATAGCTGGGCGCCAGGAAGATATCCAGATATATGAACAAGCCTTCACGCGAATTGCCCGGTATCTGAAGGACGGTGAGCTGGTGTGCATCTTCCCCGAGGGTAAATTGACCGCCGATGGCGAGATCAATGAGTTCAGGGGCGGGTTGACGCGGATTCTCGAAGAGACGCCGGTGCCGGTGATTCCGCTGGCCTTGCAGGGGTTGTGGGGGAGTTTCTTCAGCCGCGATCCGGGTAAGGGGCTGTTTCATCGCCTGTGGTCGCGGGTGACATTGGTTGCAGGGCCGGCGGTGGCGGTTGAAGTGGCGGAGCCGGCGAAGTTGCAGGCGTTGGTGGGGGAGTTGCGCGGGGCTGTCAGATAGCGGTTGTTTGCGCGAGCCGCTTCGCGAGCAGGCTCGCTCCTACAGGTTTTGTGTTGTGCCACACAGTAGGCACGCCTTCAATCCCTGTGGGAGCGAGCTTGTCTCCGGGCGGCGATCCGACGATGGCGGTCTGAAAGTTAAGCGCTGACCTTCAGGCCAACAAGCCCGGAAATGATCAACGCCACACTCGCCAACCGCACCAGCGCCATGGATTCGCCAAACAGGATGATCCCGGCGATCACCGTGCCAACGGCGCCGACCCCGGTCCAGATCGCATAGGCCGTACCCAGCGGCAATTCCTTCATTGCAAGGCCGAGCAAGCCAAGGCTGATAGCCATGGCTGCAACGGTCAACACAGTGGGGAGCGGGCGGGTGAAGCCGTCGGTGTACTTGAGGCCGACGGCCCAGCCGACTTCGAACAGGCCGGCGAAAAACAGAATGATCCAGGACATGAATACCTCCATCGTCTGACGGGGTCGTCCCCTGATTAATGACTCGATCGAGCCGCGAGGTCGTCCTCGCGTTGCGCAATATAGTGCCCAGCATTAACCCAGGGATCAAGTTTTCAGATCAAGATCGCGGATCAAGATCGCGAGTCAGTCACTGACCTGTTGCGCCGCCATTTCCCGATCCTGTTTCTCGCTCATGCGGCGGAAATACGTGGAGAGCAATGCTCCGGAAATGTTGTGCCAGACACTGAACAACGCACTTGGCACCGCCGCCAGCGGCGAGAAGTGCGCACTCGCCAACGCGGCACCCAATCCGGAGTTCTGCATGCCGACTTCCAGGGCCAGGGACTTGCGCTGGGCCAGTGGCAGCTTGAACAGGCGCCCGGTGAAGTATCCCAGCAGGTAGCCGAAGCTGTTGTGCAGCATGACCACGGCCATGATCAACAGGCCGGACTCGGCAATCTTCGCCTGGCTGGCGGCGACGACTGCCGTGACGATGATCACGATGCTGACCACCGACACCAGCGGCAACACGTCCACGGCGTGGCGAACCTTGTCGCCGAACACCCGTTGGGCAACCACCCCCAGCACGATTGGCAACAGCACCACTTGCAGGATCGACCAGAACAACTCCATGAACGACACCGGCAACCAGGCCGAGGCCAGCAGCCAGATCAGGGCTGGAGTCAGCAGCGGGGCGAGGAGGGTGGTGACGGCGGCGATGGCCACCGACAGCGCCAGGTCGCCACGGGCCAGCCAGGTCATCACGTTCGACGAGGTGCCGCTCGGGCAGCAGCCGACCAGAATCACGCCGACGGCGATTTCCGGCGGCAAGTGGAACGCTTGGCAGAGCAACCACGCCACGCCGGGCATGATCACGAAATGTGCAACCACGCCCAGGGCCACGCGCCATGGATGGCGAGCGACTTCGGCGAAGTCTTCGAGTTTGAGGGTCAGGCCCATGCCGAACATCACCAGCCCCAGCAAGGGCACGATGGCGCTCTTGAGGCCGAGGAACCATGCGGGCTGCAGAAACGCCACGACAGCGAAAATCAGTACCCAGTAAGCGAAGGTATTGCCGACAAAACGACTCAATGCAGCCAGTGCGCGCATGGTCCGATCCTTGTTTTTAGACACGCTACATAAAACTGTGGGAGCGAGCTTGCTCGCAATGAGGGACTACCATTCAACAGGGATGTTGACTGACATTCCGCTATCGCGAGCAAGCTCGCTCCCACAGGGTATTCATCGACTGATTCAGATCCCCTGCGGAGTCTCTTCGCCACCCAGCGCTTCAACCAGCGCCGGCAGGAAGTCGCCGAAGGTCAGCATCATCAGGGTGAAGCTGGCGTCCAGCTGGCCCAGGGCTTCCTCGCCGCCGTCCTGTTCCGCCTGGTCTTGCAGCAGGTCTTCGAACTTCAGGCGCTTGACCACCATTTTGTCGTCGAGGACGAACGACAGTTTGTCCTGCCAGGCCAGGGACAGTTGAGTGACCACTTTGCCGGTGCTCAGGTGCAGCTGGATTTCTTCGCTGGTCAGGTCCTGGCGCTTGCAACGCACGATGCCGCCGTCTTCGTGGGTGTCGCGCAGTTCGCACTCGTCCAATACAAAGAAATCGTCCGCGGCTTTCTGGGTGGTGACCCACTCGGTCATGGTCGCGGTCGGGGACATCTTCACGGTCAGTGGACGCACCGGCAGGGTGCCGATTACTTCACGCAATGTGGACAGCAAGTCTTCGGCGCGTTTCGGGCTGGCCGAGTTGACCAGGATCAGGCCCTGTTTCGGCGCGATGGCGGCGAAGGTCGACGAGCGGCGAATAAAGGCGCGGGGCAGGAAGGCCTGGATGATTTCATCCTTGATCTGATCGCGTTCCTTCTTGTAGACCTTGCGCATTTGCTCGGCTTCGATCTCTTCGACCTTTTCCTTGACCGCGTCACGCACGACGCTGCCCGGCAAAATACGTTCTTCCTTGCGCGCGGACACCAGCAGGAAGTCACCGCTGACGTGTACCAGTGGCGCATCTTCGCCTTTGCCGAACGGCGCGACGAAACCGTAGGTGGTCAACTCCTGGCTTGCACATGGGCGCGCCAGTTTGGTGGCCAGTGCAGTTTCCAACGCCTCGGCATCAACAGGCAGATCTTGGGTCAGGCGATAGATAAGCAGGTTTTTGAACCACATGGGGTGAGTCTCTCCTTTATACAAAGGGGGGCATTATTGTCTTCGCCGTGCCATAGGCCAACCTTTCTCTAAGCCTTTGGAAGGGCTGAGAAAATTATTTTAAAAAGTGCTTGCCAGAGGTTGGGTCGCTCCGTAGAATGCGCGCCACACCGAAGCGAAGGGTGATTAGCTCAGCTGGGAGAGCGTCTGCCTTACAAGCAGAATGTCGGCGGTTCGATCCCGTCATCACCCACCATTCGTTTTCAGTGTTACGCGCAGCGGTAGTTCAGTCGGTTAGAATACCGGCCTGTCACGCCGGGGGTCGCGGGTTCGAGTCCCGTCCGCTGCGCCATATTCGGTAACCTGGAACACTGAACGCCAGGTCACCACGGAAAAGCCCGCTTAGGCGGGTTTTTTTCTGCCTCAAGTTTGACTGTTGTTCCTGTGGGTTGCATCGTTTCACCGGTTTTTAGATTTTTTTGAAAAAAACTTCAAATAAATCAACACTTTATAAAAACCTGTGGCATAATGTGCCCCGCAACGAAGGTAAAGGGTGATTAGCTCAGCTGGGAGAGCGTCTGCCTTACAAGCAGAATGTCGGCGGTTCGATCCCGTCATCACCCACCACTTACTTTCAACGCTACGCGCAGCGGTAGTTCAGTCGGTTAGAATACCGGCCTGTCACGCCGGGGGTCGCGGGTTCGAGTCCCGTCCGCTGCGCCATATTCGGTAACCTGGAACACTGAACGCCAGGTCACCACAGAAAGCCCGCCTAGTGCGGGCTTTTTGCTGTCTGGCGTTTGGCCAGTCCATAAAGCGATCCGAGGATCGCTTTTTTTGTGCCTGCCCGATTATTGCTCGGCGTTGCGCCTGTGGCGGTAGTCGCTGACGGCTTCATACACTGCCTTGCGCAGGCGATTGATCCCGCCGATGGGGCGGTGCGCCTCGATGCCGAACCAGGGATTGAACGACTGGTTGTCGCATTGCAGGTTCAGCGCCGGTGTATCGAAGTCCTGCGCCGGCACATTGATCCGCGCCACCGTCTCGAAGGGCGCATCGCTCTCGCGCCACTCAATGCTGGTGTCTTCGATCGGCATGTACTTGTTGGCGTCCTGTCGCTGGATCTGCAAGGCGAAACACGCAGGCACCCGGTCGGTCGACAGCTGTTGGTTCAGCGCATTGCGCAGAAAGTTCGGCAGCTTGCGATTCTGTTCCGGCAGGTTGTAGGCCGGGCAGCTCTCCGGATCAGGCATGACCCGGAACTTCGCATTGGCTTCACCGAATTTGTAGGGTGAAACCGAAAAGTACGTCGTCTGGGTCGGGCTCGACGGGGCAGGGGCCAGTGTCGCCAGGGCAATGAACAGGTGGCGAACCTGCCAGGCGCGTGGATCCCAACCAGGGAAGAAGGCCATTACCTTTTTACCGTCGGCCTGGGCGGCGACGTTCTGACGATACTCGGCGACATTACTGACAAAGAAATTCGGGTGGCTGAACATCACAAAGTCCTGTTCGCCTCGCCCCTGCTGGTCGCTCAACAGTTGCTTGCCCGGTACATCGAACAGTTTGATCGCCATGCCCCGGGCGTCACGGATGCTGTCGAACTGCGGGTAGGCATTGCCGTTGGACAGGCGCATCGTCGCTTGCCAGGTTTTGCCCGGTTCACTGAATACGCCCTGGCGCAGTTCGTCTGGCAGTTCCGGCAGCACCTGAACCTCGGCCTTCACACAGCCGTGGGCCTTGGCATGGGCGTCGCGCAGGTAGCGGGTGCTTTCACGGTGCTGATCGACGATGCGCACAGCGGTCTGGATGATGTCCCGGGTCATCGCGGCTTCGTCGTCCGCAATCAACTCCTGCGCCGAGACCGGCCCGCGATGCTGCCAGGCAAACCAGGCGCTGGCCAGGGCCCAGCCCAGCACGCCGAGACCCAGTAGCCACAGCAACAGCCTGGCGAGAAAGGCGCCCAGGCGCAGCCAGAGTGTTATCAG
This sequence comes from Pseudomonas sp. GL-RE-26, assembly GCF_019956275.1. Lineage (NCBI taxonomy): Bacteria > Pseudomonadati > Pseudomonadota > Gammaproteobacteria > Pseudomonadales > Pseudomonadaceae > Pseudomonas > Pseudomonas sp. GL-RE-26. The sequence continues at coordinate 40,093 of NZ_JAHBDI010000077.1, read as the reverse complement.
CATGGAAAAGTCCCCCTGACTGAAGCTGTAATCATGGCAATTGTGCTTCCAGCGGGCCGCCCAGCACTTTCAGGTATTCCAGCAGTGCCCAGCGCTCTTGCGGCTGTAACCCGCGGCCGATCACGCCATTGCCGAGTTTGCCGGCGCGGAATTCATGGCCACTGTTGTGGTTGCCGGTGATTCGCGTGTCGAACAGAAAACCGTTGGTAAAGGCTTCGGTGCGGTAACCCAAGTGTCCCGGGTCATATTCGAAGGTGCCTTTATAGAAGGTGGTCGCACGCTCATCCTGAGGCGACAGCAATTGATAAATGCTCGGGATCGAACCGTTGTGCAGGAACGGCGCTGTCGCCCATACACCCGCCAATGGCCTGGCCTTGTAGGAACGTAATTCGCGCACACCGATCGGCAGGCCGAAACCGTCCATTTCAGGACGCTCGGCAGGGGTGACGTTGGCGTCTTGATACGCGCGGTCCCGGACAAATGCGGTGACGTAGGCCAGCCCCTTGGCCACGGACATCTTGCTCAGGTCCATCGGTTCTTCGGGTTTTGGCTCGACATCGAGTTTTTCCAGTTCCGCCTGCTTCCATTGCAGCGCTGTCAGGTCGAAGCGATGGTCGGCGATGTTGTTGGCCGCGCCGGGATCGGTGCCGATGTAATCCACCGGGAGCATTTTCAGGTGCTGGACGTATCGCCCTTCGCCCTGGCTGGTGCGCGGTACATGACAACCGGCGCAGTTTTCGGCGAACAAGGCGCGGCCCTTGGCTGCCAGGGGCTTGTCGACCGCGCCCAACAGGTCTTCCGGCCAGGCCGGAGGCGAAAGTCGTTGCAGGGTTTGTTCGATCAGGTGCAGATCGCGCACGCGGACACTGTAGGGATAGCGGGCATCACCCGTCAGCGGCTGGCCGTTCTTGTCGAAGAAGTTCAGCGTGGCGCCGACGCCCAACGCCTCGCCGATGTTGCGGGCCATGGGTTGCTTCGCCGAGCCGTTCCACTGCACCCATTCGAAGGTCCACATGTCCCACAACTGCGGATAATCGACCGGGGCATTGGCCACGCGGTAGTTGTCGGGGGAAATCGCATCACCGAAGCTGGCGTTGGCGATGCGCCCGAAGGCGTCTGTGCGCCCCGGGCCTTCCTCGGTCGGATAGAGCCCGCGATGGGTGTCGTTCCAGGCCACTTTGAGGAAGGTATCCAGTGAAGATTTGAAATCTATGCGCAACTGATGGTGGCGCGTCTCGTAGTCCTGGCCGAGCACATTGCGTGCAAAGCGCTCGAATTTCCACGGGTTGTAGTAAGTGGAGGCGAGGCTGGCCACCAGAGCCTGTCCGAAACTGCCCCCTTTGAGCGTAGGAACACTGGACGGCAGCACATGCTGTGCCGAGCCGCCGTCGATACGCACGGCCTGACCGTTGAAACGCAGTTCACCGGTGTGGCAGGCCGCGCAGGTGATATCCAGAAACACATCCGGGCTCCCCGCATTCTGGTGTCGGGTAAAGCCTGCGGGGAGGTTGCCGGGGTTGTTCGGTGTCGGCTTCTGGCCGGGGTCCACCAGGAAACCGAAGCGGGCGAGGTATTCGGGGGCGGCGAAGCGTTGTTGCGAGAAGGGCAGTTCGAGGGCGGTGAACCAGTCGTAGTGCAAGCCTTTGACCTGAGTGCCCTGGGGTGTGAAGTAATAGGTCTCGCGATCGGCGGCGCTCCATTGCTCCAGGTAATGCACCTGTTGCGCAGGCGACCAGGCGGGCAATTTCGGGTTGGCGACGTAGTAAAGAACCACGGCCATGACCAGTCCCAGCAGTACTGCGACGAGAGCCAGCAAGCGAAAGAAGAGGCGCAAGATAAACGTCCTTGTCGAATTATCATGCAGTTATGCCCGAGTACCCAGGGTGCGGCAAGAGGCCATTACGCCAGATGCTGTAGTTCCGGAATCCGCCTGCGTCGGCGCAAAGTGAAAGAAGCTTCATCGGCCGAATTGTGAAAAGCGTTTAAACACCTGAACTTATCAATTGATTCCGGCTCTCATGCCGGTAGCCATTGGTCGTGGCGGCCTGATAAGCTCGCGGCTTTACTCGATTGCCCTTTAGGCGCATGAACAAGGAAATAGCATGAAACAGCATCGGTTGGCGGCGGCGGTAGCCCTGGTTGGCCTGGTACTCGCGGGTTGTGATTCGCAGACCAGCGTAGAGCTGAAAACTCCGGCGCAAAAAGCTTCCTACGGCATTGGCCTGAACATGGGCAAGAGCCTGGCTCAGGAAGGCATGGATGACCTGGATTCCAAGGCTGTAGCCCAGGGCATCGAAGACGCCGTCGGCAAGAAAGAGCAGAAGCTCAAAGACGAAGAGTTGGTCGAGGCGTTCGCCGCACTGCAAAAGCGTGCCGAAGAGCGCATGGCCAAGATGAGCGAAGAGTCGGCCGCTGCCGGCAAGAAATTCCTCGAAGAAAACGCCAAGAAAGCCGGCGTGACCACCACCGCTTCGGGCTTGCAGTACGAAGTCGTGCAGAAAGCCGATGGCCCTCAGCCAAAGCCGACTGACGTAGTGACCGTTCACTACACCGGCAAGCTGACCAACGGCACCGTATTCGACAGTTCCGTCGAGCGCGGCAGCCCGATCGATCTGCCGGTCAGCGGTGTGATCCCGGGTTGGGTCGAAGGCCTGCAACTGATGCACGTTGGCGAGAAGTACAAGCTGTACATCCCTGCTGACCTGGCTTACGGCGCTCAAAGCCCGAGCCCGGCGATTCCAGCCAACTCGGTGCTGGTATTCGACCTGGAACTGCTGGCCATCAAGGATCCGGCAAAAGAAGACGCCGCTGCCAAGTAACCAGCGCCTGCTTCGATAACAACGCCTCGCTCATGCGGGGCGTTGTTGCATCTGGCGTTCGGCACGGGTAAACAAAACGAACAGACGCTCTAGGCCGGAGTCTTAGGCATAGTAGCGTCGGCGGTAGACGCACAAGACCGCCAAGTCAATGAAATTATGGGTTTTTTTTTGATGAGTAAAAAACGCCCGATCTGAACGCAGGCCTTGTAAAACGGGGCTTGCAGCGGTGAAAAGTAGCTCTGTTCACAAGGTTATCCACAATTTGTGTGGATAACATTTCAACGGGAGGAATGATGAAAGCACCCTGGAGTTTCGCTCGTTTCCTGCCACTGGCCGGTCGCCTGCTGGCACGGGGTCGATTGCCGACCCTGTTGTTCGCGGTCGCCAGTAAAGGCGCAAGCCAGGGCAACCGGTTGGGCAAGATCAAGGACGACTTGAAGCTGTTGCAGGCACTCTGCCTGGCTTACTGGCGTGGTGAGTATCGCGCCATAAGCCCCAAGGCGCTGGTTTCGGTGGTCGCGGGCCTGATGTACTTCCTCAGCCCGGTGGATGCGATCCCGGATTTCATTCCAGTGTTTGGCATGTTCGATGACATCGCGGTACTTGCGTGGCTGATGAAAGTACTCGACGACGAGCTCAATGCTTTCCGCGCCTGGCGCAAACGGCAGGTGCCGGAGAAACTCGCGGTGGTCGAGCGTCTGCCTGCTACCCCCGAGCAACTTCAGCTTCAAGGCCCGAAAAAACACTGAGTCGATTTTGACCTGTTCACAGATTGATGTCCCGCGCGACCTTGGCCGCTGTTAGGATTACACTTCTAGGGAAAAGTGCTGACTCGCTAAGTGTTGTTGTCCTACGGGGTAGTAATGGATATTCAGATAATTACACGCGAAGGCGAGCCCGAATATGCGGTTCTGCCATGGGCTCAGTATCAGGCGTTACTGAAAGCAGCGGGTATCAAGGAGCAAGCGTCGCCTCAAGCCACGAAGCCTCAGGCGACAACACCAGACGCGATTCTTCCGGGTCTGGATCAACTACGCAGTTTGCGCGAGGGGAAGGGCATCGCCATCGAGGCGCTGGCCCGCACGGTAGGCATCAGCCCGTCTTACCTGGCCATGATCGAAAGTGGCGAGCGTCTGCCCGACGCTGCGATTCGCCGTAGCCTGGCCTGGGAGTTGACGGTGCCAGGGTGGAGGGATGAATCGTGAGCGTACGCATCAGTCGTCAACACTGGGACGGATTGCTGGGCGAACTGGATCAGGCGCGTCGACAGCGCCATCTGTTGACGTATAGGGCATTGCTCGAACGTTTGCAGCTGCCGACCCCGGCCATGCAGACCCTGACAGCGGCCCTTGAGCATCTGGCGGCCCTGGACGCCAGGGCGGAGCAGCCATTGCGCAGTTCACTGGTGATCAGTCAGGGCGCCAGCCGCCTGCCGCGCACCGGATTCTTTGAATGTGTCGAGCGTCTCGGGCGTTTTTCCGGGCCGTCGGACGGCGTTGCCGCCGCGTCCTGGCATGCTTCGGAAGTGGTGCGGGTGTTCGAGTACGAATACCCGGAATCGGCCGAGGCCTGAGTGTTCTTGCAACTCAAGGCGCGGGCCGGTTACTGGCTCGCGCGCCGATTGTTTCACTGGTCATGGTTTGTCCGTCAGCCACGAGGCTGGCGCTGGCTCGAAGGCCAGTTCGCACGCATGGCCAACCTGGGCAATGTCGGCGCCCAGAGCTTCTATGGGCATATCCTGGCGTTTCGCGGCGTCGGCCTCGGTGCTCGTGAGGAGGGCGTGCGTTTGTTGCGCCTGGCGGCGTTGGCGGGCGATGGCAAGGCGGCGTATCAAGTGGGCGTGATTACCCTGGCCGGGACGGCGAGCAAGGCACCGGATCCGGTCGAAGCGGCACGGTTCTGGGAGATCGCGGCGAAGGCCGGCCATCCGTTGGCGCCGATCAAACTTGAAGAGCTGAAGTCTTCCTCGGCGCCTCGTTGATTGGAGTGAAGTCGGAAAGCTCCCTTATCGTTGCCCGGAAACGAGCACCTCATCAACAGTCGAAACCACCAGGCTATCAATCACATGCACGCTATAGCCTTGCACATTCTTCGCATGGTGCTTGGCCTGTGATGCCATCTCGGCCAACTGGCTCGCATCGAGTTGCTCACAGGCCTGTGGGTGCAGATGCACCACGCCGATCGACAACGACAACAACGCAAACTCCTGGCGCTGACCCTGGCGATTGGGTGCGATGAAGCAGCCGGCTTCCAGGTGTTCGCTGCGGTAGAAACGCCGGCACTGGCTCTGGAAGTCGTCGAGCAACTGGTTCAACCGTTTGCGCCAGTCTTCCGGGCCAAGCACCAGCAGGAAATCATCGCCGCCGATGTGGCCGACGAAGTCTCGGGACGGGTCGACACGGTCGTTCAGGCATTGCGCCAGGCACAGCAGGACTTCGTCGCCGCGACCATAGCCGTAGATGTCGTTGAAGGGTTTGAAGCTATCAATGTCCACGTAACAGATCACCGATTCTCGTCGCTGTTGCAGCAGCCGCGTCAGGCATTGCTGGATCGGCACGTTGCCCGGAAGCAAGGTCAGCGGGTTGGCGTAGCGGGCCTGCTGGATCTTCAGCTCAGTGATCAGCTTGAGCACGTCGATCACCCGGCCCAATCCCAGATAACCGCCGTTGAGGGTGATGATGAAATCTTCTTCGATGCGCTGGCGGGCACGGCTGGTGATCAGGCGGCTGACCTGTTGCAGCGACTGGCTCAGCTCGACGGCGAGGAAGTCATCGTTCATCAGGCGGCTGATGGGCTTGCGGGCGAACAGGTCGGTGGCAAAAGGCTTGAGCAGGGCGTCGGAGAGCGAATGACGATGGACGATGCCGCAGGGCTGACCCTGTTCATCCAGGACTGCCAGCGAGTTCAGGTTGGCCTGGCGGCGAAAGGCTTCGAGCACCGTGGCGGTCGGGGTGTCCCGGTTCACCGCGGGTAGTTCGTTGAGCAGGGCGCTGAGGTCGCTGCCGTCTTCGCTCAGTACAACGGCGGTGCTGTTCTGTCGGGGCATCAAAGCCCGGGCATCCCGTGGCGGGTGTTCCTGGGGGCGGCAAAGCAGATAGCCCTGCACCAGGTCCACGCCCATTTCGGTCAGCACCGTGAGTTCTTCGGCCAGCTCGATACCTTCGGCGATGACTTGCGCCCGCGAGGCCTTGGCGATTTGCAGGATCGAGCCGACGAACTCGCGCTTGAGCGCATCCTGATGAATGCCATCAATGAAATGCCGGTCGATTTTCACGTAATCGGGCCGCAACTCGGACCACAAGCGCAAACTCGAATATCCCGCTCCCAGATCATCCAGCGCAATCGAAAACCCCATCGCCCGATAGTGATGCAGGGCGGTTTGCAGCAGCTGGAAATCGTCTGTTGGCGTCTGTTCCGTGAGCTCGATGACCACCTGGCTCGGCGGGATGCCGAAGTCCTGCAGCAATTGCAGGGTGCGCCCCGGTTGATGGGCCGCTTCGAGCAGGGACTCCGGGGACACGTTAAGGAACAACATGCCAGGCAGTTGTTGCTCATTGAAGCGTCGGCAAGCGCTTTCGCGGCAGGCAATTTCCAGCTCGCTCAGGCGACCGGCCTGGCGGGCGACGGCGAACAGGGCGACAGGGGAGTGCAGAGGGCTGTTGGAGGGGCCGCGACTGAGGGCTTCGTAACCGAGGATGCGTCGTTCAGAGAGGCTGATGATCGGTTGGAACAGACTGTGTAAACCGCTTTGACTCAGGATCGAGCTCAAGGCACTCAGCTGTTCGGTTGTGGTCATGGCGATCTCTGGCAATAAAAAAAGGACCGGGCGTGCCCTTGGTAAAAAGAGCACGCCCGGTCCTTTATTTCACGACAGAATGATGACTGTTTGATGACGCTACAGGGGCGTCAGCATTAAATTGCCATCAGTTGTTTGCACAAACTCAGTGCTTGGCCACTGCCGTGTTGAGTTTCAGGTAGTCCAGCAGAATCCGCCCTGTTTCGCTGAGGTAGGCGTCGTCTTCCGGTTTGGTCTTGTCTTCCTCGGCCGCAATGGCGTCCTCGTCTTCTTTCTTCAGCTCTTTGAGCGGTTCTTCGCCCTTGGCCTTGCGACGGATGTTTTCCATGGCCAGCTGTTTGGCTTCGATGTCAGCGTGCTGGGCACGACGGTCGAATTCATTGAGGCTGACGGTTTTCTCGGCCATCAGTTTCTGCGCCAGGGCCAGTTTGTCGCGGATGAACACGAACTCCGCGTCTTTGGCCGTACGCACGTCATGCTCGGACTGGAGCTGCGAAATGTACGGCTTGAACGGGTCGACCGAAGGCTTGATTGCCGCCTTGATGGTGTCCCACGGCATGGCTTCCGGCAGGGCGCTTTCACCGATTTCCTTGGTGTCGATGATCGACGGGTAATCGATGTCCGGCAAGACGCCCTGATGCTGGGTGCTCTGCCCGGAAACCCGGTAGAACTTGGCCAGGGTCAGTTTCAGTTCGCCATGGTTGAGCGGCTGAATGGTCTGCACGGTGCCTTTGCCGAAGGTCTGGCCGCCGATGATCAGTGCGCGATGGTAGTCCTGCATGGCGCCGGCAAAAATCTCCGAAGCCGAGGCGGACAGGCGGTTGACCAGCAACGCCATCGGGCCCTTGTAGAACGCGCCCGGGTTTTCATCTTCCAGGACATCGACCCGGCCATCGGCGTTACGCACGAGCACGGTCGGACCTTTGTCGATGAACAGGCTTGTCAGTTCGGTAGCCTCTTGCAAGGAGCCGCCGCCGTTGTTGCGCAAGTCGATGACCACGCCGTCGACTTTATCTTTCTGCAACTCGGTCAGCAGCTTCTTGACGTCGCGGGTGGTGCTCTTGTAATCCGGGTCGCCGGCACGGAAGGCCTTGAAGTCCAGATAGAACGCCGGGATCTCGATGACGCCGAGCTTGTAGTCCTTGCCGTCCTGCTTGAGGTTCAAGACCGATTTCTTCACGGCCTGATCTTCGAGCTTCACCGCTTCACGGGTGATCGGCACGATCTTGGTGGTCTGGTCGTTCGGGGCATTGCTGGCCGGGATGACTTCCAGGCGCACCACGGTGCCCTTCGGACCACGGATCAGCTTGACCACTTCGTCCAGGCGCCAGCCCACGACGTCGACCATTTCCTTGTTGCCCTGGGCAACACCGATGATCTTGTCGGCCGGTGCGACCTGCTTGGTCTTGTCCGCCGGCCCCGCCGGCACCAGGCGCACGACTTTCACCTGGTCGTTATCGCTCTGCAACACGGCACCGATGCCCTCGAGGGACAGGCTCATGTTGATGTCGAAGTTCTCCGCGTTATCCGGCGACAGATAGTTGGTGTGCGGGTCGTAGGACATGGCGAAGGTGTTGATGTACGCCTGGAAGATGTCTTCCGAGCGGGTCTGGTCCAGGCGCGCCAACTGATTCTTGTAGCGCTTGGTCAGGGTTTCCTGGATCTGCTTGGAATCCTTGCCGGCGATCTTCTGACGCAGGACTTCGTCCTTGACGCGTTTGCGCCACAGGTCGTCGAGTTCTGCGGTGGATTTGAGCCAAGGGGCGTCCTTGCGATCGATCAGCAAGGTTTCCTTGGTGGTGAAGTCGATCTTGTCGACACCCTTGTTCAACTCGGCAAGGGCGAAGTCCAGACGCGCCTTGACGCGGTCCAGGTAGCGCTTGTAGATGGTGAACCCGGCGTTCAGGTCGCCGCTCTTGAGGAAATCGTCGAACTGCGTCTTCCACTTGTCGAATTCGGCAATGTCGCTGGCCATGAAGTAGCTGCGCGACGGATCCAGCAGCTTGAGGTAGCTGTCGTAGATGATTACCGAGCGTGCGTCATCGAGTGGCGGCTTGCTGTAGTGGTGGCGCTTGAGCAACTCCACGACGTTCAGGCTGGCGATCACTTCGTCACGATCGGGTTGAAGCTTGTCCCAGCTATTGGCTGCGAATGTATTGCCCGACATCGGCAGCAAGCCGATACCGATGAACAAGGCGAGGGCAGTGCTGGGGAACAGATGCTTCATGCTGATTCGACGCGGGGACAATTGATAACGCATATTAGGCCGTCTTTGAAGTCGCCGGCTCTTTGGGAGCCGGTCGCATAATGCAAAAAGCCCGGCGCTATAGCTTCGGGCTCAGTCCAGACTCACTATGGAGGCACTGTGAAAGCATTGCAAGGCGTTGACGGTCAAGTGGTGTGGGTTGATGAGCCGAGTCCTACATGCGATGTAGGGCAAGTTCGCATCCGAGTGTCGGCAGCGGGTCTCAATCGCGCCGATTTATTGCAGAAAGCCGGTCTTTACCCGCCACCACCGGGGGCCAGTCAAGTGCTTGGTCTAGAGTGCTCGGGGGTCATCAGCGAGGTTGGCGCCGGGTCCTCCTGGCAGGTTGGCGATCGGGTGTGCGCCTTGCTGGCCGGGGGCGGGATGGCCGAAGAGGTGGTAGTCGACGGGCGGCATGTGCTGGCGGTTCCCGACGGAGTGTCACTGGTCGAGGCGGCGGCATTGCCTGAAGTTTATGCAACAGTCTGGTTGAATTTGTTTCAACTGGCTGCGCTCAAACCGGGTCAGAAAGTGCTTCTGCATGCCGGGGCAAGTGGAATTGGTTCAGCGGCCATTCAGCTGTGCAAGGCCTTTGGTAACCCCTGTTGGGTCAGCGTCGGCTCCGCCGAGCGGTTGGCGTACTGCGAAGCGCTGGGCGCCCAAGGCGGGGTGGTGCGTAACAGTGACCTGGAGAGTCTGCAGGATCTGGGGCCGTTCGACGTGATTCTCGACCCGGTGGGCGGCAATTACGCGGCGTTGAACCTCAAGTTGCTGGCGCAGGACGGCCGTTGGGTGTTGATCGGTCTGATGGGCGGCCGTGAGGCCAAACTCGACCTGGCCCAGGTGCTGGCCAAGCGCGTGCAGTTGCTGGGCTCGACCCTACGCAGCCGGGATGATCAGTTCAAGGCGGATCTGTTCAGTGATTTGAGCCAGCACGTGTGGCCGTTGTTTGCCGAGGGGCGATTGAGCCCGCAACTGGCCAGGACATTCCCGATCAAGGATGCCGAGGCGGCGTTTGCCGAGCTGGCGAGTAATACCGTGGCGGGGAAGGTGGTGTTGGTGATTGATGAAAGCCTGAGCTGACAACACTGAACCTGTGGGAGCCATTGTGGCGAGGGAGCTTGCTCCCGCTCGGTTGCGAAGCAGCCGCAAAACCTGAAAACCGGTTTTGCCTGACTAGCCACAGTGACTGATTTTAGGGCCGCTTCGCGGCCCAGCGGGAGCAAGCTCCCTCGCCACAGGGGAGATCCGCACTATTTCCAGTCGTGGATCGGCCAGCCCGCCTTTTCAGCCTGCTCGCGCAACACCGGATCCGGGTTGACCACATGTGGAAAATCCACCTTCAGCAACAGCGGCAGGTCATTGCGTGAGTCGGAATAGAAGCTCGCGCCTTCGAGGTTTTCCTCCTCTGCATCCAGCCACTCCAGCAAGCGGGTGATCTTGCCTTCGCGGTAGGTCAGGGTGCCAACGGTATGGCCGGTGTAAGCGCCATGGGCCACTTCCAGTTCGATGCCGAGAATCTCGTCGATGCCCAGGCGCTCGGCGATGGGGGCGACCAGATGGGTGCCCGAGGCCGAGATCACCAGTATCCGGTCGCCGGCCTTGCGGTGCGCCGCGATGGCTTTGGTGGCGTCACTGAAAATGATCGGCTCGATGTAGTCCTCCACCCACGGACCAACCAGGTGCGCGACTTCTTCAGGCGTACGACCAATCAACGGTTCCAGGCTGAAGGCCATGTAGTCCTCCATGGCCAGATGGCCCCTGCCGTAGGCATCCATCAACTCCTTGTCGCGACGCAGGAACGATTCGCCATCGACCCAGCCGAGGCGGACCATTTGCTCGCTCCACAGTGAGGCGCAGTCGCCGTGGATCAGGGTTTCGTCCAGATCAAAAATTGCCAGGGCCATCGGGTTCTCTCTGAGAACAGCTGCAAGCTTCAAGCTGCAAGCTGCAAGAATTGGATTTAGGTGGTCAGCAGTCTACAACTTGAAGCTTGCAGCTTGAAACTTGCAGCTGCCTTCAAGCTACCTCACACAGGGCCGTCGGATCGATGGAAAGCGCCAGGCGCTGACCATCGGGATGCAGGTCGGCCGCCGAGCGGTTCAGCACATCCACCACCAATTCCACGCCCCGGGCTTCGACCCGGTAGCGAATCACGTTGCCCAGCAGGCTGTGGCTGCGTATCTGTGCGTCCAGTTCGCCGTTAAGGCTCAGTTCGATGGCTTCCGGGCGAATGGCGATGCGCTTGCTGATCGGACGCTGCAACAGCTTCGAAGCGCTGTCGGCATCCAGCAGGTTGTAGTTGCCGATGAAGCCGGCGGCGAACACATCCACCGGTGCGGTGTAGAGGGTTTCGGCGTCGCCGCTTTGTACGATTTTTCCCTGATTCATCAGGAAAATCCGGTCAGACATGGTCAGGGCTTCTTCCTGATCGTGTGTGACGAAAATCGTGGTCAGGCCCAGTTCGCGCTGGATCTGACGAATCTGTTCACGCAGATGCTTGCGAATCCGCGCGTCGAGGGCCGACAACGGCTCATCCAGCAACAACAGGCGTGGCCGGGTCACCAGGGAGCGGGCGAGGGCGACGCGCTGGCACTGGCCTCCCGAAAGCTGATGCGGGTAGCGCGCGGCAAAATCATTGAGTTCCACCAGTTTCAGCACTTCGGCGACGCGTTTGCGGCTGTCGTCGGCATTGACCTTTTGCATGCGCAGGCCGAAGGCGACGTTTTGCTCTACGGTCATGTTGGGGAACAGCGCATAGCTCTGGAACACCATGCCGATCCCGCGTTTCTGCGGGCTCACCGGCACGATGTCCTGGCCGTCGAGCAGGATCTTGCCGCCATCCACCGAGGTCAGGCCGGCGATGCAGCGCAGCAGGGTGGATTTGCCGCAACCGGACGGGCCGAGCAGGGTGACGAATTCACCTTTCTGGATTTCGCAATTGATGTCGCTGAATACCGTGGTGCCCGCGAAGCTTTTCTGAAGATGTTGGACGCTGACATAGCTCATTCGCTTTTGTCCCTGTTCAAGATATTGGCAATCCAGGTCAGAACCAGCACAAAGAAGAAGTAGGAAATCACCAACGCACTGGTGAAATGGCCGCTGCTGTTGCGCATGTTGTTGAGATAGACCTGCAGGGTTTCGTAGCGGGTACCGACCAGAATGTTGGCGAACACGAACTCACCGAACAGGAACGAGAACGACAGCAGCAACGCCACCATCAGTCCTTTGCGCAGGTTCGGCAGTACCACCAGGAAGGCGGCTTGCCAGGTGCTGGCGCCGAGCAACTGGGCGGCGTCCATCAGGTCGCGCAGGTTGATCGCCTGCAGGTTGTTGGTGATCGCCCGGTACATGAACGGCAGCGCCACGGTGAAGTAGCAACCGATCAGGATCCACGGCGTCCCGACCATGGCGAACGGTCCGGAACCGTAGAGCTGCAACAGCCCCACCGACGACACCACCGGCGGCACGGCGAAGGGCAGCAGGATCAGGATGTTCATCAGCGCGTCGAGTTTCGGGAAGTGGTAATGCACCACGAACAGCAGCGGCAGAATCAGCACCACCGAAAGAATCAGCGAGCCAACGCAGACCAGCAGCGATTGCCCGAACGCATTCAGGAAGCGCGGATCGCTCCACAGCTGGATGTACCACTTGAGAGTGAAACCGCTGGGCAGGACGGTCGCCGACCAACTGCTGGCGATCGAGTAGATCAGCGTGCCGGCCAGCGGCAACAGCAGGATGGCAAACAGCAGGTACACCACGACGCGGTGATAGACACCGGTGGGTCCCAGTTCAGCGCGAGACATGGTAGCTCCTCTTCAACAGCAACTGATGCACGATGGTCACCAGGGTCATCAAGGCCACCAGCACCACGGCCAGGGCGCTGGCCAGGTTCGGGTCCAGGGAAATGTCACCGGACACCATCGCCGCGATGCGGATCGTCAGCACGTTGAAGTTGCCGGTGGTCAAGGCGTACACCGTGGCGTAGGCACCGAGGGCGTTGGCCAGCAGGATCACAAAGGTGCCCAACAGTGCCGGCGTCAACACCGGCAAGCCGATGTGTCGCCAGTACTGCCAGCCGTCGGCGCCGAGTAGCGCAGCGGACTCGCGCCAGTCTTCGCGCAGCGCATCGAACGCTGGGTACAGCAGCAGCACGCCGAGGGGAATCTGGAAGTAGGTGTAGAGAATGATCAGCCCGGTTTTCGAGTACAGGTTGAAGTCCTGAATGATTCCGGCCTGCTTGAGCATGATGGTGAAGCTGCCGTTGAAGCCGAGCAAAATGATGAACGCGAAGGCCAGGGGCACACCGGCGAAGTTGCTGGTCATGTTGGCGAAGGCGTTGACGAAGTTGCGCAGTTTCGAATCGACCCGGCGCAGGGAGTAGGCGCCCAGTATCGCGATGACGATCCCGAACACGCTGGACCAGAAGCTGATCTCAAGGCTGTACTGGATGGCCTGCAGGTAAAACTTCGAGCTGAAGATTTTGCTGAAATTGGCGAGGCCCCAGCCGAACTCTTCCGACTGCAGGCTGTTGATCATCACCCAGGTCAGCGGTGCGATCTCGAACACGATGAAGAACAGCGCGAACGGGACCAGGCATAAGACTGCCAGCCATTTGCTGCGGGTCATGGAACTCATTTCAACAGCTCCCGGCAGACCGGTTTGTCGTGGGGCACGCCGAGCAGCTGGCAGACGGTGCCGCAGATCTCGGTCTGTTTCGGGGCGGCACTGGCGTCGAGGCTGAACGCGTCACCGAGAACGAACAGCGGCACTTCACGTTCTTCCGGCAGCAGGCCGTTGTGGGAGCGGTCGTTGTTCATGCCGTGGTCGGCGGTGACCAGCACCTGATAGCCGGCATCGAGCCAGCCTTGCAGGTAGTCGGCCAGGATGATGTCGGCCGAGCGGGCGCTGTTGCGGTACTGCGGGGTGTCGAGGCCGTGCTTGTGCCCAGCGTCGTCGATGTTCATCGGGTGGATCAGCAAAAAGTTCGGCGTGTGGCGCAGGCGCAGGTTTTCGGCGTCGGCGAACAGGTGCGAATCCGGGTAGTGATCGCTCCAGTAGAAATGCCCGTGCTGGATCGGCAGTTGCGGGTCATTGGTGTGACGATCCCGGGCCGCCACGAAGGGCGAACGGTTGTACAGTTCGCTGACCCAGTGATAAGCCGCCGCCGCAGTCACGAGACCGGCGTCGGTGGCGTAGTGATAGATGCTGCGCTGGTTGGACAGGCGCGAAACGTTGTTGTGGACAATACCGCTGTCGATGGGCGGAACGCCGGTCAGGATACATTCGTACAGCGGGCGGGACAGGGCTGGCAACTCGCACTCCAGTTTGTAGAGTGCGGCACGTCCTGCACCGGCATAAGCCTGCAGGTGCCCCATGGCGTGGCGGGCGACCTCGTAGTTGAGGCCGTCGAGCACGACAAGGATGACGTTGTGCTTCATAGGGGCGATGACTCCGTGAAACAGATGATTCAAGTACGCAATCAATCCCTTGTGGGAGCGAGCCTGCTCGCGAAGGCTGAGGAACAGTCACATCGTTGTCGACTGTCAGTCCGCCATCGCGAGCAGGCTCGCTCCCACATTTGGATCTCCATCAGATCCCGAAATGGGGATCTAGCCGGTTACTGCATATTGATGATGACTTCTTCCTGCCACTTCTGAGGAAGGGCCTTGGAGGTCTTTTCCCAGGCATCCGCGTCCTTGATCGGCGTGACCTTCTTGTACTGCTCGTTAGGCAGCAGCTTGGCCTGCACCTCGGCTGGCAGGGTCAGGTGTTCGGCACGGATCGGACGGGCATTGCCTTTGGCCAGGTTGATCTGGCCGGCGTCGCTGAAGATGTATTCCCGGGCCAGCTTGGCGGCGTTCGGGTTTTTCGCATACTTGTTGATGATGGTGGTGTAGCCGGAGATCACCGAGCCATCGGACGGGATCAGCACCACGTAGTCATCCGGGTTGGCCATCTTGGCCTTGTAGCTCAGGCCGTTGAAGTCCCAGACCACGCCGACTTCGATTTCGCCTTTTTCCATGGTGGCGATCGTCGGGTTGGACATCGACAGGCGACCTTGCTTGGCGATGTCGGCGAACAGATCCAGGGCAGGCTTGAGGTTTTTCTCGTCGCCACCGTTGGCCAGTGCCGCAGCCAGCACGCCGTTGGCGGCCTGGGCCGCGGTGCTCACGTCACCGATGGAAACCTTGTATTTACCGCCCTTGAGGTCAGCCCACTTGGTTGGGGCGTCGGAACCGTGCAGCAACTTCTTGTTGACGATGAAAGCGATGGTGCCGGTGTAGGCCAGTGCCCAGTTGCCGTCCTTGTCCTTGGCCCAGGCTGGAACCTGATCCCAGGTCGAAGGCTTGTAGGGCTGGACCACGCCTTGCTTGACCGCGATCGGGCCGAACGCTGCACCCACGTCGCCGATGTCGGCGCTGGCGTTGTCTTTTTCCGCGGCGAACTTGGCGATCTCCTGGGCGGAGCTCATGTCGGTGTCGATGTGCTTGAGGCCGTACTTGTCGCTCAGGTCTTTCCAGGTGCCGGCCCAGTTGGCCCAGTCATTGGGCATACCGACGCTGTTGACGGCGCCTTCCGCTTTTGCAGCGGCTTCCAGGGTTTTCAGATCATCGGCCGCCATGGCGGCGGTACACATTGCGATGGTCGAGCCTAACAGTGATGCCAGGAAAAGCTTTTTCATTCCGAAGCTCCTTGGGTCGTGTTCAACGCTACGATTGCGGTTCGTGTTGGTCTAGGTCAGCAATACCTGAGCCAATTTAAGGGGGCTGGATGACACTTTGATGTCGTTCGTCGCCCGGAATGACTTTTTGTTCAGCGGTATCGCGACTGGCCTGCTAAGCGTAGACCATGGTCAAGGCCCCGGAGGGCAGGGACTTGGCCGATGAATTGCAGGTTGTTGAGGCCAGAGAATGGCGACCGTTGGGCGGCTTTGTCACATCTCGGTCATCTGCGCTGCCTACGCTTGCAGACTATTGAATGAGCCGGTTTACGCTGTGGTTCTGCCCTGAAATGGTGCTGGTCTAGTCCAGAAAGGAAACGTTGATGCGTGAAGAGGCAACAAAAGCGGTAACAGCCATCGGCCAGGTGCTTCAGGAGCAGATCGACCACGGACTGTTGACCCCCGGCAGCAAATTGCCGGCCGAGCGCAAGCTCAGTGAATTGTTCGGCACAACGCGGATCACTTTGCGTGAGGCGCTGTTGCAGTTGGAATCACACGGGCAGATTTATCGTGAGGAGCGTCGCGGCTGGTTCGTCTCGCCGCCACGCCTGGCCTACAACCTCATGCAACGCAGCCACTTTCACGCGATGGTCAGCGCCCAGGGGCGGGTGCCGTCCACCGAGGTGATTTCGGCGCGATTGCAACCGGCATCGGCGGCGGTGTGTGCCTGGTTGCAATTGCCGGCGCTGTCGAGCGTGATCCAGATCTGCCGCTCACGGCGAATTGATGGGCGGCTGGTGCTGTATGTAGAGCACTATCTCAACCCGCAGTACTTTCCGGGGATTCTCGATTTCGATTTGAATCAGTCGATCACCGAGTTGTATGCGCGGCATTACGACCTGCACTACGGGCGGGTGCGCTTCGAGATTGTGCCCACGGCGTTATCGGTGGAGGCGGCGGCGGCGTTGAAAGTTTCGGTGGGCAGCCCGGGCCTGCAGATTGCCCGGGTGAACTATGACCAGCATGAACGCTTGATCGACTGTGATCTGGAGTTCTGGCGGCATGATGCGATTCATGTTGGAGTTGATGTTGTCTAAGTTTTATTTTAATAGTTGCGGCTGAAAAAAAATTATGTGGTGTTTGATTCGCTAACTAAATATGTTGAAATTATAAGTCTGTTGTTTGTCTTGTGTGCTTTAGCTTTCTTTGTATAAGGTTGTCTTGGGTCGCCATTGTATTGCGATCTTCAGAGAGTTTATATATATAAGGATATTGGTATGTTTGGTAATGATGAGCAGGTTGAAATATTTCGTGCAACTATGAGTATTTTTGGTGCCCCCGTTTCAGTCCTTTCTCCGGGAAGAATCGGCACCCAGGTGACTCATGTTGAGCCGACCGTGTTTTATTTTTACGCTGTGAGCGATGGGTATCTTGTCTCTGCTGGGGATATATCAGGGAAACAATATGTTGCTTTGGATGGTGATGGATACCTTGGTATTGGAAATCGCGCAGAGAGATTCAGCATTTTGGATCTCGAGAACAATTTTCTGGCGAAGAAAAACCTTCCTCAAGGTGAGGTGGTTATCAATTTGTACTCATCCAGGAATGAACGGGTTATACAATTCGACGGCGACGATGCTTTTGATGATCAGGAAACGCTTTACAATTTCTTGATTGCAGGGCGGAAAGTCAGGAGGGAAAATTTAAGTGGTGAAGTTACTTATATGGTGCCAGATGGGCGAGGCGCGTGGGTGAGATGTTCAGGCGATAAGTCCTTCACGCCTAAACCAGTGCCCATCGTATTGAATATCCAGTAGTCTTAAAAAGATCGTGAGACTTTTTTATCGAAGTCTGTTCCACTGAACTAAAGAGTACTTAAGTGAAAGCAACTCGGGGTTCTTCCCGAGTTGCACTTTGTCCGTCATGCCTTTTCCTGCCCGCCGCCCTCCGTTACCACTTGAATGCTCATTCGCGGTGTCGCCAGGTCCAGTCCGGCTTCGTCCATGTGCCGCTTGAGTGACAGGTTGAACGCTCGCGACACTTCCCACTGCTTGATTGGCGCGGTCTTGAAGCGGGCGCGCAGGATCGCGTTGCCCGACTCGAAACTTTCCACCCCCTGAAACTCCAGCGGCGACCAGATACTGCGCCGCTGCAACGGATCGGTGCGCATTTTCTGGGCGACTTCGCGCATCAGTTTGATTGCGTTGTCGATGTCCATGCTGGCGGGTACGGCTACCCGGAAGATCGCGTAGCCGAATTCCCGGGAGTAGTTCTTGATGCTTTTGATTTCACTGAACGGAATGGTGTGGACGATGCCATCAATGTCCCGCAGGCGCACGGTGCGGATGGTCAGGCCTTCGACTGTGCCGAGGTGGCCGCCGACATCCACGTAGTCGTCGATGGCCAGGGAGTCTTCGATGATGATGAACAACCCGGTAATCAGGTCGGCTACCAGCGATTGTGCACCAAAACCGATGGCCAGACCGATCACGCCGGCACCGGCCAGCAAGGGCGTGACGTTCATGCCCATGTTCGCCAGGGCGACAATCAGCGCGACGATAAAAATCGCTATGAACAGCACATTGCGGATCAGCGGCATCATCGTCTGCGCGCGGGCGTTGGCCAGGCCTTTGCGCGAGCGGGTCAGAGCATGATGCACGGCCGTGTCGCTGAGAATCCAGATCAGCCAGGCGAACAGCAGCGTGCCGGCGAGGCTGAACAGTTTGACGCTGACTTCGTGGCCATCACCTTCGGTAAAGCGGATCAACGACATGCCCCAGACTCGCAGGCCGAGTTCGATGAAAGCCAGCCACACCAACAGATGGACGATGGTGTAGAAGAAGTTTTTCAGCCGTTCCGAATACACGGCGTAACGCCGTATGCCTTGCTGGGGTTTGAGGGCGTGGCGGCGTACCAGGCCGTTGATGACCATGCACAGCACCAGCAAGACGGTACAGATCAGCGACTGGCGCAGGGCGGTGCTGGTGTCGCCAGCAGAAATGAACGTTGCGAAGAGCGAGATGGCCACCAGCACCAGCGCCGGCACGTACCAGAAGGTGCCGAGAATCGACAGGGTGTCGTTGAGGGCGCGGCGGGTCAGGCGACGGGACAGCGGCTGATTGCGGATCAGGTGGGCGATCGGCCGGCGGAAGCGCAGGATGAAGCGCCCCGTGGAGAGCGCGGCCAGGACATTGGCAACCGTCGCGGCGGTATGGGCCAGATGGCTGCCGAGGCTGTTGACCAGTTGCGGATCGCTCAGGGCTTCGCCAAACGCGGCGAAGCTGCCGATCAGCCACAGCGGCCGAAACGCCTGGTGCCGCAGGATGTACAAGGCGCGGTGACGGTGTGGGCCGTCGAGCAGGGAAAAGGCAATCACGCAGATGGCCGAGAAGCAGGTGCCGACCACCAGTGCATAGGCCAGCACCATCGCCAGGCTCTTGCCCAGGGACGAGGGCAGGGCGTAGCTCATGTAGACCGTGATCACCAGGGCGATCAGCCATGGTCCGAGTTTGCGCAGCGCAAAACGCAACATGTCCAGGGCCCGGGGATGCTGCGGTAGTTCTTCGGTCAGGCCGAAACGCATCCGCACGCGGTGGCTGATCCAGATCAGGGTGGCGGCCAGCAGGCTCCAGACCATCAGGATCATGGCGAAGGCGAACAGCATGGGCAGCCATTCATTGGCCGGCAGCGCCAGCGCCACCAGTTCTTCCCTGGCCTGATCGAACTCACTGGACCAGCGTGTGAGGGGACTGTCGTCGCCGGAAAACTTCTTCTCGAAATTGGCCAGGGTTCCGCCAATCAGGCCCAGCACACCTTCTTCGGTAATCGGCTGGGCCTGTTTGGTGGTGTCACGGAGTTTTTTCAGGTCGGCCAGCAGCTTGCTGCGTTGCTGGTCGTTTTCCAGTGACTTGATCACTTCGTCCAGGGATTGCCCCAGCGGTACCTGTGCTTCGGGCTGCGCCTTGGCCTGGTTGTTGAGCAGGCCTGGCAGGCCGGCCGCCTGGGCAGGCGCTACTGATAGCAGCGTCATCAGGCAGACAAGGACAATACACGGGAGGGCAAAAAGACGAGCGAACACTAGGCGGTCAACCTCGCAGGGAGCGGATCGACCGAGTGTACGAGCCCATCAAAATCAATGCGAGCCAAGGGCGATGAATTATTCGTTGAGTTTGGCGAGGATCTTGATCACCACGGTCGCGAGAATGGTCAGCATGCCGATCCACATGGCAAACACGCCGGCATTTTTATCGCGAAAGTTGAAGCCGACGGCCAGCAGGAGCATCCCGGCAAGAATCGGAATCAGCATGGCGTGGAAGGTAGACATCGAAATCATGGAGACAGCCTTGTCGAAGGGATACTTGAAGTCTAGGCCGCTTTTGATGCGGCCGGTGTGATATGTATCAGAAGTGAGTCATGGATGCTGCATGGTCAGCGAGCTTTTGTGGCGAGGGGGCTTGTCGGAACGCCGCACCGCCCCGTTCGACCGCGAAGCGGTCGCAAATCTGCCAATGTAGTCTGTCTGACAGAAATGCTTGGGGCTGCTGCGCAGCCCAACGGGGGCAAGCCCCCTCGCCACATGAGTCCCTCATTGCATCAGATTTACGGCAACTCGCGGCACGCGTAGAACGCGCTCAATACCTTGACCAGATGCGCCAGGTCATGGCTGCCGCACAGTTCGCGGATCGAGTGCATGGCGAACGTCGGCAGGCCGATGTCCACGGTGCGCACGCCCAGGTGGCTGGCGGTGATCGGGCCGATGGTCGAACCACAGCCCATGTCGCTGCGCACCACGAAGCTTTGCACCGGCACTTCTTCAGCCATGCACAGGTGACGGAAGAACCCGGCGGTTTCGCTGTTGGTGGCGTAGCGCTGGTTGCTGTTGACCTTGATCACCGGGCCGGCGTTGAGTTTCGGACCGTGGTTGGCGTCGTGTTTGTCGGCGTAGTTCGGATGCACGCCGTGGGCGTTGTCAGCCGAAACCAGCAGGGATTTCTGAATGGTGCGTACGAATTCATCACCTTCAGGCAGCAGGCGACGCAAGGTTTGCTCAAGCATCGGGCCGTCGGCACCGCAGGCCGAGCAGGAACCGACTTCTTCGTGGTCGTTGCAGACCAGCACGCAGGTTTCGTCGGTGTCGGCGGTTAGCAGCGCTTGCAGGCCGGCGTAGCACGACAGCAGGTTGTCCAGACGCGCACCGGCGATGAAGTCGCCATGCAGGCCAATGACCGCAGCGCTTTGGGTGTCGTAGAAGCTCAACTCGTAATCGAGCACCACGTCAGCGTTCAGGCCGTGTTCGCGGGCCAGTTGATCGGTGAGCACCGCGCGGAAGTCCACGCGCTCGTCACCGGCAAACTGCGCGAGGATCGGCGGCAGTTCGGTCTGGGCGTTGATGGCCCAGCCCATGTTGGCTTCACGGTTGAGGTGAATCGCCAGGTTCGGAATGATCGCAACGGGAGCCTTGAAGTCGATCAACTGGCTTTCGACCTTGCCGTCGCGACGGAAGGTTACGCGGCCGGCCAGGGACAGGTCACGGTCGAACCATGGCGCCAGTAGAGCGCCGCCATAGACTTCGACACCCAGTTGCCAGAAACCCTGGCGTTGCAGCTCCGGTTGCGGCTTGACCCGCAGGCACGGGCTGTCGGTGTGGGCGCCGACCAGGCGAATGCCACCGTGCAACGGTGAATGGCGGCCCATCTTGATCGCGACAATCGAAGAGTCATTACGGGTGACGTAGTAGCGACCGTTGGCTTCGGTGTTCCACGGCTCACGCTCGTCGAGACGTTGATAGCCCGCCGCTTCCAGGCGCTGAACAAGGCTGGCGGTGGCATGGAACGGGGTAGGGGAGGCCTTGAGGAAATCGATCAGGCCTTGGTTCAACTCTTCGCGCATAAAGTAGCTCCAGACAGCAGTGGCGCCAGTTTAACGTATTGGCTTGGTAAATGGCGTCGCACTGAATGGTGTACAGAGTCCCTGTGGGAGCGAGCTTGCTCGCGATAGCGGAGTATCAGCCAGCACTAATGCTGGATGTGCCGGCCAGATCGCGAGCAAGCTCGCTCCCACAGGATTGAAGTACGTCTAAAACGGTGCCGGGCACTCGAAGCGCAGGCGCTCGCCACTTTGCGGGTGGGTGAAGCTGAGCATGCTCGCGTGCAGGCACAGGCGCGGCCAGGCCGCCAAAGCCTGTTCATGGGCATAAAGCCCGTCACCCAGCAGCGGATGGCCAATCGAGAGCATGTGCACGCGCAACTGGTGGGAGCGGCCGGTGATCGGTGTCAGTTCGACGCGGCACCAGTCGCCACAACGTTCGAGCACTCGCCAGAAGGTCAGCGCATGTTTGCCGAATTCATGGTCGACCACGTGGCGCGGCTTGGTCGGCGGGTCGTAGCGCAAGGGCAGGTCGATGCTGCCGCTGTCCAGTTCCGGCTGACCCCAGCACAGGGCTGTGTAGGCCTTTTCGGTTTCGCGGTCGTGAAATTGCCTAGACAGCTCGCGATGGGTGTCCGGGTCGCGGGCTAGCAGGATGATGCCGGAAGTCTCCCAGTCCAGCCGGTGGACAATTCGCGCTTCCGGGTAGCCGTTTTCCTGCAGGCGGGTAATCAGGCAGTCCTTGTTGTCATCGGCCCGGCCAGGGACAGAGAGCAACAGGGTCGGTTTGTTCACCACCAGTACGGCGGCATCCTGATGGATGATGTGGATGTTGGACAACGGCATTAAAACAGCCTCGTAACAAACGCCAACGGCGGCTCAGGTCCCTTCCGGTTGCAGAAGGGACCTGAGCCGCCGTGGCTCCTGGCGGATCGACTCAGCGATCTGGCAGGGTGATATTGAGTTCCAGAATCGAGCAACTGCCCTGGCTTTCCAGTGCGACATGCACGTCATCGGACCCGATATTGACGTACTTGCGGATCACCTCGACCAGTTCCTTCTGCAAGGCCGGCAGGTAGTCCGGGGTACTGCGTTGGCCGCGTTCGTGCGCCACGATGATCTGTAGACGCTCTTTCGCTACCGACGCGGTGCTTTGCTTTTTGTTGGCACGAAAGAAGTCAAAAAGGTTCATTGCTTAGTTGCCTCCAAACAGGCGCTCGAAGAATCCCTTCTTCTGTACATCGAGGAATCGATGATCCACGGTCTTGCCCAGCAGGCGATCTACGGTATCGCTGTAGGCCTGGCCGGCATCGCTCTGGTCGTCGAGAATCACCGGAACACCCTGGTTGGATGCCTTGAGCACCGCCTGGGATTCAGGGATCACGCCGAGCAGGGTCACCGAAAGGATCTCCTTGACGTCTTCTACGCCGAGCATTTCGCCTTTGCTCACACGTTCCGGGTGATAACGGGTAATCAGCAGGTGTTCCTTGATCGGGTCTTCGCCGCGTTCGGCACGACGGGACTTGCTGGCCAGCAGGCCGAGCATGCGATCGGAGTCACGTACCGAGGAGACTTCCGGGTTGGTCACGACGATCGCTTCATCGGCGAAGTACATGGCCAGGTGGGCGCCTTTCTCGATGCCTGCCGGGGAGTCGCAGACCACGAACTCAAAGTCTTCCTTGAGTTGCATCAGGACTTTTTCCACGCCTTCGACGGTCAGCGCGTCTTTGTCTCGGGTCTGGCTGGCGGCCAGCACGTAGAGGTTTTCCAGGCGCTTGTCTTTGATCAGGGCCTGTTGCAGGTTGGCTTCGCCGTTCACCACGTTGACGAAGTCATACACCACGCGGCGCTCGCAACCCATGATCAGGTCGAGGTTACGCAAGCCCACGTCGAAGTCGACGATCACTGTTTTGTGGCCGCGCAGAGCGAGGCCGGTACCGATAGCGGCGCTGGTGGTGGTCTTACCCACACCACCCTTGCCGGATGTAACCACGAGAATCTTGGCCAAGGTGTTTCACCCCTAAGGAAAAAGGACTTTTCAGTCCCTGAAAAACATCTCCTGAAAAACTACTGCAGTCGGACAGCCTTGGCTGGAATCCGGTTTAGAGCGGCGCTTACCCCCGGTAAACACTGCTTTCGGCCTTTTTCCTACTTCGTTTGAGCCGTTTTCGCTACGTTTTAGAGATGCTTGGAAAATGCGGCAGTATCCGTTAAAGCCGAATGATGTTCAACACGTCGCCGGACAGGCTGACCTGCACACCCGAACCCCATAGAGGGTCGCGGCGCAGATCTTCGGAAACCTTGTAATGCCCGGCGATGGAAATCAGTTCAGCACTCATTTGCTGACAGAAAATCCGCGCCTTGGTGTCGCCCTTGACGCCGGCCAACACGCGACCACGCATCGGGCCGTATACATGGATGTTGCCATCGGCGAGAAGTTCCGCCCCCGGGCTGACCGAGGAGATCACCACCAGATCGCAGCCCTGGGCATAAATCTGCTGGCCACCGCGTACCGGCGAGGTGATGATTTTCGTCGGCTTGATGGTCGGCTCGGGTGGTTTTTCCGGTTTTTTCTTCGGTTCGCCTTCGGTCAGGTCCAGTGGACGCTCCCGGGCGCCGGACGGTGGCAGCACCGGCAGGTCGACCGCGATGGCGGCGGCAATGTCTTCGATGCGGCTGGCGCGGATCGCCAGGGTACGCAGGCCATGCTGGCGGCAGACGCGCATCAGCCCGGGCAGATCGACCGCGCCTTCATTGGCCGGGAGTTTGTCCAGGGCCAGTACCAGTGGCGCGTTGCTGAAGAAGTTTGGCGCCTGGGCGACCTTGGCGGCCAGTTGCCGATCAAGGCTTTCGAGGTCGTTACGGGCCAGTTCCAGCACCGTAATGGCCAGCATGCTGCCCTTCAACTGGAACACGGGATCTTGGTCTAGCGGTTCGGTTTGGCTCATGGTCGGCATACAACGACTTGTCACTAAAAGTGCCGAGACTTATAACGAGAACGCCCGCGGGCCGCAAGCCGGGTCGAACGATGTAGAATGCGCGGCCATTGTCATTCCGGAAGCATTAATGGACCGCCCGCGTTTTCGAAAAGCATTTCTATCTCCACGTTTCTGGCCGCTGTGGTGTGGCCTGGGGCTGTTGTGGCTGATCGTCCAGTTGCCGTATCCGGCACTGCTGTGGGTCGGTCGTGTCCTGGGTTCTTTGATGTATCGGGTCGCCGGCGACAGACGGCGCATTGCCAAGCGCAATCTGGAGCTGTGTTTTCCGGAAAAAACCGCCGCCGAACGCAAACGCCTGCTCAAGGAGAACTTCGCCTCCACCGGCATCGCTTTCTTTGAGATGGCGATGAGCTGGTGGTGGTCGCGCAAGCGCCTGGCGAGTCTCGCTCATATCGAAGGGCTGGAGCATTTGCAGCAGGCCCAGCGTGAGGGCAAGGGCGTGATCCTGATGGCCCTGCACTTCACGACGCTGGAAATCGGCGCGGCGTTGCTCGGTCAGCAGCACACCATCGACGGCATGTACCGCGAGCACAAGAATCCGCTGTTCGACTACATCCAGCGCCAGGGCCGCGAGCGGCACAACCTCGATTCGCTGGCGGTGGAACGCGAAGACGTACGCGGCATGCTCAAATTGCTGCGCTCGGGCCGGGCGATCTGGTACGCACCGGATCAGGACTACGGCGCCAAGCAAAGCATCTTCGTGCCGCTGTTCGGCATTCAGGCCGCGACCGTCACCGCCACGAGCAAGTTTGCTCGGCTGGGCAAGGCGTTGGTGGTGCCGTTCACCCAGGAGCGTCTGGCGGACGGCAGCGGCTATCGCCTGGTGATCCATGCGCCGCTCGAAGGCTTCCCCGGCGAAACCGAAGAAGAGGACTGCCTGCGCATCAACCAATGGATCGAAAGCGTTCTGCGCGAGCATCCCGAGCAATACCTGTGGGCCCACCGCCGCTTCAAGAGCCGTCCACCGGGCGAGCCCAAGCTGTACGCCAAGCGCGGTTGAGTAACCGTTTTCCCAAGCACCATGGAGTGTTGCGATGAGTCCAGTTGAACCGGTAACAGGGTTGATTCTTTCCGGTGGCGGGGCTCGGGCGGCCTATCAGGTCGGGGTGCTGGCGGCGATTGCCGAATTGTTGCCGCCGGGGGCACGCAATCCGTTTCCGGTGATCGTCGGCACCTCGGCGGGCGCGATCAACGCCGTCAGCCTCGCCAGCGGTGCGATGGATTTTCGTAACGCCATCGAACGCCTGACGGCCTTCTGGCAGGGCTTTCGCAGTCATCTGGTATTGCGCAGCGACTGGCCCGGGGTGATCCGCCAGGCCAGCCGCTTCGTCAGCCACAGTTTGCTCGGCATCGGCAGGCACATGCCGGTGGCGCTGCTCAACAGTTCTCCGCTGCGGGATCTGCTCAACGACAAGCTGCATATGGGCGGCATCGCCGAAGCGATCGCACAGCAACAGTTGCATGCGGTGGCGGTCACCGCATTCGGTTATGAGTCCGGCCAGGCAGTCACCTTCTATCAGGGCGGCGGCAAGATCGATGCCTGGTTGCGCCATCGACGCATCGGCGTTCCCACCCAACTGTCGGTTGAACATCTACTCGCCAGTTCGGCGATTCCGCTGCTATTTGCCCCGGTGAAAATCGGCGAAGAGTATTTCGGTGATGGCGCGGTGCGTCAGTCGGCGCCGATCAGCCCTGCGTTGCATCTGGGCGCCAGTCGGGTGCTGGTGGTGGGCGTCAGCGGCAACCCCCGTGGAGTCGACCCGCAACAACCCTTGCCGCGCAGCTATACCGGTCAGCAGCCGACCCTGGCGCAGATCGGTGGGCACATGCTCAACAGTACGTTCATTGACAGCCTGGAAAGCGACATCGAGTTGTTGCAGCGCCTGAACCAGTTCAGTCACCTGATGCCCGACGGTACACCCATCCGTGCTTTGGGCGTGGCGCCGGTGGACGTATTGGTGATTTCACCGAGCCAGCCGATCGACGAGATTGCCGCGCGCCATCGCCAGGAATTGCCGGCGGCATTGCGCCTGTTTCTGCGCGGGCCGGGTGCGACCAAGACCAGCGGGGCGGGGGTGCTGAGTTATCTGCTGTTCGAGGCGGGGTATTGCAGCGAATTGATCGAACTGGGGCGACGGGATGCGTTGGCCAAGCGCGGGGAGTTGAGCCGGTTTCTGGGGTTGGCAGAGCCTGTGCTTTCGGTTTGAGACTTGTGGTGAGGCTTTCGCGAGCAGGCTCGCTCCCACAGGGATTTTCGTCGTATACAAAGTTTGTGTTCGACAAGATTCCACTGTGGGAGCGAGCCTGCTCGCGAAGCTTCTTAAATCAGAAGTGAACCTTGACCAGGAAGCTGGTCACGCTCTGATCGGTCTTGAAGCCCTGGCTGTCTTCGATACCGTACTTGTTTTTCCAGTAGTCATACTCGACACCGACGTACAGCTGCTTGGCACCCAGATTCAACGCCTTGCCCAGGTCGTATTTGACCTGCGGATTGAAGTGCAGGTTGGCGTGGTATTCGCCTTTTTTGTTCACGTCGTTGTCGACGACCCAGTCCATGAAGCCGTCGATCAGCACGTCCGAGCCGCCCACCGGGATGGTGTAGGACCAGACTGGCGTGACCTGCCAGATGTTGTCGCCCGGGCGGTCGCCTTCGGTGTGGCGGTTGTAGAAGTTCAACTGGAAGTAGTCGAAGCCCGGGATGGCTAGGTCAAAACCAGGGCCGATCAGGTAGGACTCGGTATCGTCTTCACCGAACTCGTAGGTCATGGCCAGCAGGACGTCCTTGATCGGGCCGA
Organism: Pseudomonas sp. GL-RE-26; assembly: GCF_019956275.1. Classification (NCBI taxonomy): domain Bacteria; kingdom Pseudomonadati; phylum Pseudomonadota; class Gammaproteobacteria; order Pseudomonadales; family Pseudomonadaceae; genus Pseudomonas; species Pseudomonas sp. GL-RE-26. The sequence continues at coordinate 12,910 of NZ_JAHBDI010000077.1, read as the reverse complement.
ACTCGAACTTCTGGTCGAAGATCTTGTTGAACGACAGGCGCGGACTGAGCTCGCCGTAGTGGCTGTTCTTGCCCGCGAAGGCGTCTTCCTTGCCGTTGTAGAAGATCTTGTCGATGAAAAAGAAGTTGTCGCCGTATTTCCAACCGTCGGCGTGTTCAAAGGTCACCGTCTGCTGGATGCGCGGGTTGACCTGGAAGTCCTTGCCATAGAGGTAGCTCAGGCTGTTGTTCTGCCATTGCAGCAAGTCGCCGGCCATGGCCTGACCCCCCGCCAGCAATGATCCCGCCAGCATCAGGCTAGTGCACGTACGTTTCATTCGGTTGCTCCCAAAAAGTAGGTGGTTCCACGTTGTTTTTTTAAAGTCGGCGCTCTGGTGTGGCGCCTGTTTCTGTAGCGGTAAAAAATCATCCATTCGGTCAGCTTTAGTGCTGTTAGCAAGAGCTGAGCCAAGGCTTTCAAAAAGCAAAAAAACTCCCGTTCGGCGGCTCAAGAGCGGTCGATTGAGAGGGGTTTTGGAGTGCCTTGGTGCCTGCCAGTGCCGGGATAAGTTGGCTTTCTGGTCAGGTTTTACATCCGGGCTTTTTTTTAAACCGGATTCGGGCGGCCGCGGAGAATACTGACTCCTCGGCCAGGTCTCAAGTGCTCCGCAACGGCGCACCGACGACAGGTTTGAGGCACGGTTGCGGGGCAGCATTAGAAGTGCACCTTTACCAGCAGGCTGGCGGTGTTTTCATTGGTATTGAAACGGGAGCTGTCCTGGACGCCGTATTTGTCCTTCCAGTAGCTGTATTCGGTGCCGACATACACCTGTTTCTCGCGCCAGCCCAGGGCTTTGCCCAGGTCGTATTTGATCTGCGGGTTGAAGTGCAGGTTGGCGTGATAGGTGCCGCGGGCGTTCTGGTCGTTATCCACCACCCAGTCGATGTAGCCGTCGATCAACAGGTTCGAGTTGCCCAGTGGCAGGGTGTAGGACCAGGCCGGACTGATTTGCCAGACATCATCGCCAGGGCGCGAACCTTCGGTCTGGCGGTAATAGAAGTTCAGGGTGAAAAAGTTGAAGCCCGGTACCGCGAGGTCGAAACCGGGGCCAATCAGGTAGGCCTCGGTGTCGTCTTCGCCGTTCTCGTAGGTCATGGCCAGCAGCACGTCCTTGATCGGGCCGAATTCGAAACGGCGGTCGAGGATTTTGCCGAAGGAGAGGCGTGGGCTGAATTCGCCGTAATAGGCGTGAGCCCCTTTGTTGCGGTCTTGCTCGCCGTTGTACCAGGTGCTGTCGATGAACATGAAGTTGTCGCCGTACTTCCAGCGGTCGGCGTGTTCGAAGGTGATCGTCTGCTGGATCGCCGGGTTGATCGCGAAGTTCTTGCCGTACAGGTAGCTCAGGCTGTTGGTCTGCCACAGCAGTAGATCGCCGGCCATGGCTTGACTCGCGGCCAGCAGGCCACCACTCAACAACACGTTGGTTTGTGTCCGAATCATCTGTTGCTCCCTCTTGTTTTTATTTTTGAGGCGCAGGTTGTGGCCAGGGGGCTGGCCACAGGCAGGCCCCCTTGGTTATCCGTCAGATCAATGAGTGTGAGCGTGGCAGTCGTTAATGGCCGCGCGTTCGGCGCCACCAAGGATGTTGAACAGCAGGTTCAGCGTCAGCGCGCTGAGGGTGGCCATGGCGATGCCACTGTGGGTGATCGGGCTCATCCACACGGGCAGGTGGGCGAAAAACTCCGGGCGTACAACCGGGATCAGGCCCATGCCGATGCTCACCGCCACCAGCAACTGGTTGCGACGGTCACCGATGTCGGCTTCCTGGAGAATTTTGATCCCGGTGGCGGCGACCATGCCGAACATCGCAATCGCTGCGCCGCCCAGTACTGCCGGAGGAATCGACGCCACCAAAAACGCGGCTTTGGGCAGCAGGCTCAGGACGATCAGTAATCCACCGGCAACGATGGTTACCGAACGGCAGCGCACGCCGGTCATCTGCACCAGGCCGATGTTCTGGGCGAAGGAGGAATGGGTGAAGGTGTTGAAGAAACCGGCGAAGAACGAGGCGCCGGCATCGCACAGCAAACCGCGACGCAGCATCCGTGGGCAGACTTCCTGGCCGGTGATCTTGCCCAGCGCCAGAAACATCCCGGTGGACTCGACGAAAATGATCACCACCACCAGGCACATCGACAGGATCGGCGCGAGTTCGAATTTCGGCATGCCGAAGTGCAGCGGCGTGACGAATTGCAGCCATGGCGCCTGAGCCATGCCACTGAGGTCGACCATGCCGAGCAGGCCGCAGAGTACATAGCCCAGGCACATGCCGATCAGCACGGAAATATTGACCCAGAAGCCGCGCATGAAGCGGTGCACCAGCAAGATGGTGCCCAGTACCAGTGCGGCGATGGTCAGGTAGATCGGTGAACCGAATTGAGCGGCGCTGGTACCGCCACCGGCCCAGTTGACGGCCACGGGGAACAGCGACAAACCGATCGAGGTGATGACCGTACCGGTCACCAGCGGCGGGAAGAAGCGCACGACCTTGGACATGAACGGGGCGATGATCATGCCAAAGAACCCGGCGGCAATGGTCGCGCCGAAGATCCCTTGCAGGCCGATACCGGGCATGCCGGCCATGGCGACCATGCTGCCGACGGCGGCGAAACTGGCGCCCATCATCACCGGCATGCGAATGCCCATGGGGCCGATGCCGAGGGACTGGACGATGGTGGCGATACCCGCAACCAGCAGGTCGGCGTTGATCAGGAAGGCGATTTCTTCACGACTCAGGCCAGCGGCCTGTCCGATGATCAGCGGTACCGCGATGGCACCACCGTACATCAGCAGAACATGTTGCAAACCGACCAGGATCAGTTGCAAGAGGGGCAAACGCTGAATGGCGGGTGCGTCGGGGATGCGCGCTTCGGATAGCTCGGACATGCAACACCTCGGATCTTTTTATTCTTGTGATTTACAGCTGCAGTGCTACTGGCAGCTGTATTCGAATCAGGTGGGCCGCTTTGCGGCCATTCGCGGGCAAGCCCGCTCCCACACAGGCCATGCAAAACCTGTGGGAGCGAGCCTGCTTGCGAAGCTTTTAACGATTAATTGGTCTGGGCTCCCTGCACAATCCAGGCACCGATCAGGTCACGTTCCTGCTGGGTCATCTGCGTGATATTGCCCAGTGGCATGATCTGGCTGGTGACGGCTTGCGCCTGAATCCGCGGTGCGTTCTGGCGGATCTGCTCGGGGGTGTCAAACATCACACCGGCAGGGGCCGCACTGAACAGCGGGCTGGTCGGCTTGGCCGAGTGGCAAACCGCGCAACGTTCCTGAATCACGCTGTGCACTTTGTCAAAGCCAGGGCCGGCGTTGGACGCTTGCGCCGGTGCGGCGGCAGGCGTTTCTGCTGGTTTGGCTTCAGCCGGTTTCAAACCACCGCCCACTGCTGTTTCCGGCAGCGGCTGGTATTCGATCTTGGCGGGTGCCTTGGCCACTTCCGGGCTGTTCAACGGCGCAGGGCCGGTGACGTAAGCCAGGCTGATCATGCCGACGGCTGCCACAGGCAGGGTCCAGGCAAACTTGTGGCTGTCGTGACGGGTGTTGAAGTAGTGACGCACCAACACTGCCAGTACCGCGATCCCGGCCAGGATCAACCAGTTGTACTGGCTGCCGTAGGTGCTCGGGAAGTGGTTGCTGATCATGATGAACAGCACTGGCAAGGTGAAGTAGTTGTTGTGACGTGAACGCAGCAGGCCTTTGGCCGGCAATGCCGGATCGGGCGTGCGGTTCTCGGCAATCGCCGCTACCAGTGCGCGTTGCGCCGGCATGATGATGCGGAACACGTTGCCGACCATGATGGTGCCGATGATCGCGCCGACGTGCAGGTACGCACCCCGACCGCTGAACACTTTGCTGAAGCCGTAGGCCGCGCCGATGATCAGGACGAACAGGATGAAACCTAGCAGGGCAGGGCGTTTGCCCAGGGCCGAGTCGCACAGGAAGGAGTAGATGAACCAGCCGATGAACAGCGAACCGAGACCGATGGCCACGCCTTCAGGACCGCTCAGGGAACTGCCCGGAGCCAGCAGGTAGAGCGTCGGGTTGGAGTAGAACACCACGCACAGCAGCGCGATACCCGACATCCACGTGAAGTAGGCTTCCCATTTGAACCAGTGCAGGTTGTCCGGCATGGTCGGTGGAGCCAGTTTGTATTTTTCCAGGTGGTAGATACCGCCACCGTGGATTGCCCACAAATCGCCAGCCAGACCGTTTTTCGGGTTGACCCGATTGAGGTTGTTTTCCAGCCATACGAAATAGAACGACGCACCGATCCAGGCCACGCCAGTAATCATGTGAACCCAGCGCACGCTCAGGTTCAGCCATTCCAACAGATGTGCTTCCACAGTCTTTACCTCTCGCCTGTCACTCTGTTGTCGAGTGATCAGACCTTCTCTTATTGGTGGGGGGCGAGGATCAAACGCTCATCCTCTTTGAAAAAATGCTCATCGCAGTTATTGCCTGTGCCACTGCGATCAACCACCAGGAAGTCATCCCGCTTTTCGATCGTCAGCACCGGGTGGTGCCAAACGCCGCGATGGTAATTAATGCCCTGCCTGCCGTTGGTGACGAAGGCGCGGACCAAGCCTGATACAGGTTCATCGCCAAGTGGCGCGACCACGATCAGAAAGGGGTTGCCGAGCAGCGGAATGAAAGCCTGGCTGCCCAGCGGATGGCGCTCCAGCATGCTGACGGTCAGCGGCATGTCCTGCGCGTCGGCGCGGAAGATGCTGATGATCGCGTTGTCCTCTGGCTTTGCGGTTTCGACCACAGCCAGTTTATGGAAGCGCATGGTCGAACCGTTGTTGATCATGAAGTGATCGCTGCCGTCGGTTTCGATCACGTCACCGAAAGGGGCGAAGGCTTCTTTGGTCAGCGGTTCAATCGTTAATGTGCGCATGCTGTTCTTATCCGAATTCTGTGTTGTTGGTACTACAGTTGTGGCGAGGGAGCTTGCTCCCGCTGGACTGCGCAGCAGTCCCGTTCTTTGGGGCCGCTTCGCGACCCAGCGGGAGCAAGCTCCCTCGCCACAGGTTCAGCGCTTACTTAGCGACCTTGCCCAGTACACGCAGGCGGCTCACACCACCATCCGGGAACACGTTCAGGCGGATGTGGGTGATCGGGCCCAGTGCCTTGATCTGCTCGGCGAAGGTGTGTTCGGCGTGCATTTCCAGCTTCTGGCTTGGCAGCAGTTCGCGCCAGAACAGCGATTGGGTTTCGATCTGGCTGTCGGTACCGCCCTTCACGAAGGCGCCCTGGATCGAGCAGCTGTCCGGGTAGTTACCCTTGAAGTGCAGGGTGTCGACGATGACTTTCTCGACTTCGCCGGCATGACCCAGCGCGACGATGACCCAGTCATTGCCCGGGGTACGACGACGTGCGGTTTCCCAGCCATCGCCCATGTTGATGCCACGGCCCGGGTTGAGGATGTTGCTCATGCGACCGAAGTGTTCATCGGAGCAGGCGAGGGCGCGGCCACCATTGAGGGCAGCGGCCAGGTCGACTTGCTCGTTGTCGCCAGTAGCCGACCAGTCACGGAACGGTACGCCGTACACGCGCAGACGGGCCACACCGCCATCCGGGTAGATGTTGAAGCGCAGGTGGCTGAAGGCCTGGTCGTTGCTGATTTCGTGGAAGTGGTGGCTGTTGCCTTGCAACTCGACGGCGGACAGTACTTCAACCCACTGGGTGTTTTCGTTCGGCTCGCCTTCGGCCAGGAAGCAGGCTTCCAGGGACGCCGACGGCGGGAAGTTGCCGGTGAAGAATGAAGTGTCGATGTCGACGCCCTTGATCGAACCCGGTACGCCCAGGCGGATCACAGCGCTGTCGAAGCCTTCGAAGCGCTTGCGGCGCGATTCCCAGCCGTCCATCCACTTGCCGTTGTCATCGAACACGCCCTCCTTCCATACGGCCGGGGTCGGCTGGAACAGACGGTTGGCGTCTGCGAACCAGTCATCGGTGACCGAGATGATTTTGGTGCCCAGGCGGGCATCGGCCAGGTTGACGAACTTCTCGAAAGGTACGGCGTAAGCTTTCATTCTTCTTGTCTGCCTTTAAATAAGTGGCTTGGGATGCTTGCAGGGCCCTAGGTGTTTTCTGCGTTTAAGAACACTCGGGCCAGGCTTGCTATAGGGTCAGTAATCGGAACAGGGCGATCTTGTTGATCTCCGCCAGCGCGCATTTGAATTCGGTATCGACTGGGTTGTGGATGCGCGTTTCGAACGCTGCGAGGATCTGATGCCGGTTGCTGCCTTTTACCGCCATGATGAAGGGAAACTTGAACTTGGCCTTGTAGGCGTCGTTCAGCTCGGTGAAGCGCTGGAACTCTTCGGCCGTGCATTGGTGAATACCCGCGCCAGACTGTTCTTCAGTGCTGGCCGCGGTAAGCTGGCCCTGGACGGCCGCACGGCCTGCCAGGTCCGGGTGAGCGTTGATCAGTGCAAGCTGGCTTGCATGATCGGCGCTCAACAGGATGTCGCTCATGCGCTGGTGCAAGGTCTCGATCTGGTCGATCGAAGCGTCCTGGCCCAGGTCGAAGGCCTTCTCGGCTACCCATGGCGAATGTTCGTAGATGTCGGCGAAAGCGGCGACGAAGGCGTCGCGGCCGAGGGCCGAAGGTTTGACGGTTTGAAAGGTGCTCATTTGCCAGCCCCTGTGTACGGGTGGGTTTCTTGCCAGTGACGCGCGATGTCGACGCGACGGCTGAACCACACCTGTTCATGACTTTTAGCGTATTCGATAAAGCGCTTGAGCGACGCCAGACGCGCCGGACGGCCGATCAGACGGCAGTGCAGGCCGATTGACAGCATTTTCGGTGCCTCGGCGCCTTCGGCGTAGAGCACATCGAACGCGTCTTTCAGGTATTCGAAGAAGTCGTCGCCCTTGTTGAAGCCCTGGACCTGAGTGAAGCGCATGTCGTTGGTGTCCAGGGTGTACGGGATCACCAGGTGCGGCTTGCCGGTCGGGTTGTTCGGTTCCCAGTAGGGCAGGTCGTCGTCGTAAGTGTCGCAGTCGTAGAGGAAACCACCTTCTTCCATCACCAGGCGACGGGTGTTCGGGCCGGTGCGGCCGGTGTACCAGCCCAGCGGGCGTTCGCCTGTGATTTCGGTGAGGATGCGGATCGCTTCGAGCATGTGCTCGCGTTCCTGGGTTTCATCCATGTACTGGTAGTCGATCCAGCGATAGCCGTGGCTGCAGATCTCGTGGCCGGCATCGACCATGGCGCGGATCACGTCCGGGTGACGCTGGGCGGCCATGGCCACGGCGAAGATGGTCAGCGGGATGTCGAATTCCTTGAACAGTTTCAGGATCCGCCACACGCCGGCACGGCTGCCATACTCGTAGAGGGATTCCATGCTCATGTTGCGCGCGCCTTGCAGCGGCTGGGCAGAAACCATTTCCGAGAGGAACGCTTCGGATTCTTTGTCGCCGTGCAGGATGTTGCGTTCGCCGCCTTCTTCGTAATTGAGTACGAACGACAGGGCGATTCGGGCATTGCCCGGCCAGTGTGGGTGAGGAGGGTTACTGCCGTAACCGACCAGGTCGCGTGGGTAGTCAGCGCTCACTGCAGGCTTCCTTCTTATTCGATGATGACGGTTGGTGTGACGCAGCTGAAAATTGGATGGCAGGCTTGCGTCACAGCGATGGGCTGATTGTATACAACTTTATATTCACTTTGTAAGCCTGATTTTTCGCATTTTTCACCGACTGTCATCTTTTACTGCTATTGGCGTGAGCCTGCAAGAAATCTGCCTGACTGGTCAATTATTGATTGAGGGGCTCATAGGTTGTGCGGTTCGGCGGGAAATCGACGGTAAATATGCAGATGGCAGGGGTAATGCGAAAAATGTCGTTTTTATTGTGTACAATTTTTTTGAAAAGTGTCTTAATCGGTCGCTCGCCGCAGCTTTTCGTGCTCCGAATCGGTGCGGTCTCCTTTTCAACTGACTTCGGGAGGCGCGAAGTCTGACTGCTCCACGCAGGCAGGCGCGCAGAATCAATGGGACGTTTGACTACACACGTTTTGGACGCAGCACACGGTTGCCCGGGCAGCTCGATCAAGGTCGAGTTGTACCGCGTTGAAGGTTCGCACCTGGAATTGGTCGCCAGCGCGATAACCAACAGCGATGGCCGTGTCGATGCACCGCTGCTGCAAGGCGATGACTACCGCACTGGGGTCTATCAGGTTCAGTTTCATGCCGGCGATTACTACCGCGCCCGTGGCGTCAAGCTGCCGGAGCCGGCCTTCCTGGATGTCGTGGTGCTGCGTTTTGGCATCTCCGCCGAGCAGGATCACTACCATGTGCCGTTGTTGATTTCGCCTTACAGCTACTCCACCTATCGCGGCAGCTGATCCCCCAAACAGCAGCTGCACCCTGGAAGCGACTGCGCATATAGCTTCTTTGGTCTTTCGCCCGCTCACACTGCGGGCTTTTTTTCGTCTGGAGAAATGTGGCGCCTGTGCCGACGCCATCGCGAGCAGGCTCACTCCTACAGGAGTGCGCGTTCCAATGTAGGAGTGAGCCTGCTCGCGATGCTTTTGCTTTTAGCGGCTCAGCAGGGACGCTGCACCCGCGCCACTGAACAACCCTGCACTGATCCGGTTAAACCAGCTCTGGCCCTTGCCGCTGCGCAGATACCGCGCCGCACCATGGGCGCCGAGGCCATAGGCCAATTTGCACAGCAGGTCGAGCACGGTCCAGGTCGCGATCATCACCAGAAGTTGTGGCAGGAACGGCTGTTCGGCACTCAGGAACTGCGGCAGGAAAGCGGCGAAGAACAGGATGTCCTTCGGGTTGCTGGCGCCCAGCATGAACGCACGCCCGAACAGTGCACGAAAGCGAGGCACCGGAGCGGCTTGTGGCACTTCAGCGCCATGGGAAGGCAGGCGCGATTGCTGCCAGCTCTGCCAGGCGAGGTAGAACAGGTAAAGGGCGCCAAGAATCTTCAGGGCGCTGAACAGCTGTTCCGACGCCAGCAACAACGCACCCAGGCCCAGTGCCGAAGCACTCAGCAGGCAGATCGATGCGGACACTCCGCCGAGGAAGGCCGGGTAAGAGCGGCGCAGGCCGTAATTCAGACTGTTGCTGATCATCAGCAACGACAGCGGCCCCGGGATCAGGATCACTATCAGCGCAGCGCCGCTGAACAGCAGCCAGGTTTCCAGACTCATCACTTTCCTCCATTTGCACAAAAGCCCCACCCGACGGGGTGAGGCTGTTTTCAAGCAGGTCCCGCGTAAGGCTTACAGGAAGATGAACTTGGCGATGAAGATCGCGCAGAGCACCCACAGGCTCACGGAAATTTCCTTGTACTTGCCAGTACCGGCCTTCAGCGCCACGTAGGTGATGAAGCCCAACGCGATGCCGTCAGCGACCGAGAAGGTCAGCGGCATCATGATTGCGGTGACAATCGCCGGGATGCTGTCGGTCGCTTCGTCCCATTCGATGTGGGCCATGCCGCCCATCATCAGCATCGCTACATAAATCAGTGCACCTGCGGTTGCATAGGCAGGAATCATCCCGGCCAGCGGTGCAAAGAACATGGCTGCAATAAATAGCACACCTACGGTCACTGCGGTAAGACCAGTCCGACCACCCGCTGCAACACCGGCAGCACTTTCCACGTAGCTGGTGACTGGCGGAACGCCGACGACCGCACCGAATACGCTGGAAGCACTGTCGGCTTTCATGGCGCGGGAGAGGTTTTCGATGCGGCCGTCAGCACCGACCAGGTTGGCGCGCTGGGCAACACCCATCAAGGTACCGGCGGTGTCGAACATATGTACGAAGAGGAACGCCAGCACCACGCTGATCATGCTGACGTTGAACACGCCGGCGACGTTCATGGCCATGAAGGTAGGGGCGAGGCTCGGTGGAGCCGACATGATGCCCTCGTAGTGCACCAGGCCCAGACCCCAGCCAGCGAGAGTCACGGTGATGATGCTGATGAGGATCGCGCCGAACACCTTGTGATAGCTGAGGATGGAGATCATCAGGAAGCACACGGCGGCGAGCAGCGGGCCGGGTTCGCGCAGGGAGCCGAGCTTGATCAGGGTCGCCGGGCTATCGACGACGATACCCGCGGTTTTCAGGCCGATCAGCCCCAGGAACAGACCCACGCCGGCGCCCATGGCGAAGCGCAGGCTGACCGGGATGCTGTTGAGCAGCCATTCGCGGATCCGCGAGAAGGTCAGGATCATGAACAACACACCGGACACAAACACCGCGCCGAGGGCGGTTTCCCAGTTGTAGCCCATGGTGCCGACCACGGTGTAGGTGAAGAAGGCGTTCAGCCCCATGCCTGGCGCCAGGCCGACTGGCCAGTTGGCATACAGGCCCATCAACAGGCAACCGAGTGCCGCGGCGATGCAGGTGGCGACGAATGCCGCACCGTGATCGATCCCGGCGTCGGCCATGATGTTGGGGTTGACGAAAATGATGTAAGCCATGGTGATGAAGGTTGTCAGACCGGCAATCAGCTCGGTCTTCACCGTGGTGCCGTGCAAGCTGAGTTTAAACAGACGTTCCAGCAAGCCATTGCGTAATGGCGGCGAGAGATCCAGCGTCGATGCTTCGGATTTGCGGCTTTCCACAGCGAATACTCCTCAAGAGTTTTATTGTTATTTCCAGGGCAGGACCCATGAGGGTGGCAGCGGCCCTTTGAGGTACTTGCGAATTTGTTGACCGCTTGGTCAGGAACTCGCACGAAGTGGATTATGCTTTTGTATACAAAGAAAGCAAATAATGTTTTTGATTTTGTTTACGAAAAGTTTGGCTTTAGAGATATATCGCCTGTTCCGACGCCTTCGCGAGCAAGCCCGCTCCCACAGGAAGCGGCGGATCTGCGCATATTTTTTGACCGAATCGAAACCTGTGGGAGCGGGCTTGCTCGCGAAGAGGCCGGATCAGTCAGCATCAAAATCAGCAGGCAGAATGATTCAATCGGTATGCGCCTGGCTTTCCCCCAACGCCAGATTCACCGCCAGCCACCCATTCACCGCCGTCTCCCCGGCCTCGGCAAACACCCGCTCCAGCAATTTCACCTGCTCGCGCCGCAGCATCTGTTCAAACCGCGCACCTTCGGCGGTCAACTCCAGCAGGCGCTTACGCTTGTCGGTTTCGGACGCGACGCTGTCGACCAGATGCATCTCCAACAATTGCCGCAGCGGCATGTTCAGCGCCTGCTTGCTCACACCGAGCAACGCCAGCAGTTCCTTTACGCTCAGGTTCGGATAGCGGGCGATGAAAAACACGATGCGCTGATGCACCCGACTCAGGCCTCGACGTTCGAGCATTTCATCGGCCTTGGCGGTGAAGGCCTGGTAGCCGAAGAAAAACGCTTCCATGGCCTGCTGCTGGGAAAGCGGGTTTTTAAGGTCAAGCATATTGACGTATCCGTTCGGGGAGGCGTAATTTCGGTCAACAAGTTTGACTCATTTTCCACATGCCTCGCTACCGGTGATCCCCATGGCTTTTTCCGAACGTGTCTCACGCCTTAAAAGCTCTTTGATCCGTGAAATCCTCGCCGCGGCCCAGCGCCCGCAGATGATGTCGTTTGCCGGCGGCCTGCCGGCCGAAGCCATGCTGCCAAAAGTCGATTGGGCCGAGATGCCGGTTTCCATGGGCCAATACGGCATGAGCGAAGGCGAACCGGCGCTGCGTGAAGCACTGGCCGCCGAGGCGCGAGCGTTGGGAGTGGCGTGTGAGGCAAGCCAAGTGCTGGTGGTCAGCGGCTCACAGCAGACCCTCGACCTGGCAGCCAAGCTGTACATCGACAAGGGCACCGAAGTCCTGCTAGAAGCGCCGACTTATCTGGCGGCATTGCAGATTTTCCAGCTGTTCGGCGCCGATTGCCTGACCGTGCCGCTGGAGGCTGACGGCCCGAACCTGACGGAGCTACGCGCTCGTCTGGAGCAACACCGTCCGGCCTTCATCTACCTGATCCCGACCTTCCAGAATCCATCGGCGGTGCGTTACAGCGAAGCCAAACGCGACGCGGTGGCGGCGTTGCTCGATGAGTTCGGTGTGACACTGATTGAAGACGAGCCTTACCGCGAACTGACCTTCGACGGTGGCAGCGCCACGCCGATTGTCAGCCGCTTGAAGAAGGCCAGTTGGATCTATACCGGGACCGTGTCGAAAACCCTGCTGCCGGGTTTGCGTGTCGGCTACCTGATTGCCAGTCCGGACCTGTTTCCCCATCTGTTGAAACTCAAGCAATCGGCGGATTTGCACACCAATCGTGTCGGTCAATGGCAGGCACTGCAATGGATCGGCACCGAGAAATATCAGCAGCACCGTAGTGAGTTGCGCGATTTTTATCGGGGGCGCCGGGATGCGTTCCAGGCTGCGCTGGAAATTCACTTCTCGGATCTGGCGGACTGGAACGTGCCGCAGGGCGGGCTGTTTTTCTGGTTGAAACTCAAGCAGCCGCAGGACACCCGCACCTTGCTCAATGCCGCTTTGGCCAACGACGTGGCGTTCATGCCGGGCGAACCGTTCTTCCCCGAGCCGGATAACCATCCAGGGTATCTGCGGTTGAACTTCAGCCACATTGATCCGGCGCGGCTGGATGAAGGGCTCAAACGGTTGGCGGCGGTGGTGCGACAGGCACAGGCGGCGCAAGCAGCCTGAAAACAAATAAACCGGCGCATGGGCCTAATGCCGATCAGTTAAGCCTCATTGCTTGACCTTTGGCCGCAAGAAATCAAAATCCGATGCCTGAATAGGCATCGGATTTTTTATGCGTCTGGCTCGGGCACTGGAACTGACCCACAACTTCGTCTCGACTCCCAATTCCCTCGAGGGATTGGACTCGTTGCTTGATCCATCGCTGGTCGAACAGGCCTTGGAACAAGCCGGTG